>JBFEPB010000278.1:0-2947 GCA_041550295.1 bacterium
AGCTGATCGCATGTGGTACAGAACAATCTAATATAACATTCACTTCGGTATTTCCCAATCCCGCACCGGGAAATTGGATTGCCATTCTATTCTGTCCAGGAGCACAAACGGGTATCATGGAACATTGCATCGTAGAATATTCGGAGTGGGGCATCGGCTGTTACAACGATTCAATGATGATCAGCAACTGTACAGTTAGAAACTCTAACCGCGGAGTTTCTTTTGTCTGTGCATCAGGAACAATCGAAAATAGCATTATCAGTAATAACGAGTGGTTCGGCATTCTCGTCACATCACAACCTGGCGATGAAAAACATCAACTCTATCACCAATCGATCGCAATGAACACTGAAAAAAAACTCCTGCGCAGTGACACAGTCCTTATTACACATTGTACAATATCCAACAACGCACTTGGAATCTATTGCTGCTTCGACGGCAATCCTCATGTGGAATTCAACGAAATCTACGCAAATACTGAATGGGGCATTTACAACGAAGACAACGATTACTGGATCTACGCCGAAGACAACTGGTGGGGCGATTCGACTGGACCTTGTGATACATCAGACGTCGACACTCTACATAACCCGAACGGCCTCGGCGACCGCGTCAGCGACCATGTCGATTATCATCCTTGGATCGGTTTCGTAGGATGCATGGAAAAGCCCAGTGAAGCACCATTGATCAGTAACCTATTCAATGTCCCTTACCCAAATCCGTTTGCCAATAAAACGACATTCTTCTATGAACTGGTGCGTGATCAGCACGTGAGGTGTGTAATCTACAACGCTCTGGGTCAAGCTGTGCGTAATCTATGCGATCAACAATATGCCGCGGGAACCCACTGTCTGTATTGGGATGGTAGAGACAACTTGGGCAGATTGCTACCCCGTGGAGTATACTGGTGCTATTTCGAGGCGGAATCGTCAAAGACCATCCAGAAAGTCATTAAACTAGACTAATCCCCTTCATCAGCCGCCACAGAGTACACACATGAGATTGCCGCATCGTACTCTACAGGGTTGGCAATGATCTTAATCTCATTAAATCGAATTTCCTCTCAGCCAATAACTCCTAGGTATCAGCTCTCGATACAGAACGGAGTTGTTAAACAGACCTCCAAACTTGTATTGATTATAGAACGGGTCTATTTCGTTATTTAGCCAATTGGCTACATAACGAAATGAAAGAGACGGAATGTCGCTCGATTGACGTCATGCACCTTGATTTCTACCTTGTTTTTATTATAATCATGACAAAATGTGGAGTAATATCATAGATCAAATCGTTGACTGGTTAAAAGACCAACTCGAGGAATCGGGCACACTGGGCTTTGTCCTGGGCTTGAGTGGCGGACTTGATTCAGCGGTTTGCGCGGCGCTAATAAGAAAAGCCACGGACAATTGCCTGGGTTTGATCCTCCCGATCGAATCCGATGTCAAGGACCTTGATGATGCCGCTAATATTGCCAATATACTAGACGTCAAAACACAATACGTCGATCTGACGACGGTTCACAATAATCTCATGAAAATGCTGCCCGGCGGTGACCGCGTTGCTCTCGGTAATATCAAGGCCCGGCTGCGCATGGTTGTGCTTTACTACCATGCCAACCTGTACAATTACCTTGTCTGCGGGACCGGAAATAAAACCGAGATCTCACTCGGGTATTTTACCAAGTACGGTGACGGTGCGTGTGATATTCTACCAATCGGAGATATGTACAAAGGCGAAGTAAGAGAACTTGCCAGGGAAATGAATATCCCTGAAAATATGATCAAGAAGATACCGAGTGCCGGTCTCTGGTCGGGTCAGACTGATGAGAACGAGATCGGTTTCACCTATGAAGAAATGGACAATGCGCTTAAAAAAATAGAAGGCGGCCAAGTCGATGACGCAACCTGCCGCAGATTAAGCGATATTATATCAAAGACAGCACACAAGAGAGAAAAACCAAAGATTTTCCATTTTAGGAGGTAGGATGTCACCAATAGTCGTGTTTGCGCCCGTGGGTTCGCTCCTTTCCCTGCTGTTCGCGCTTTATCTATCAAGGACAACGAAACGCCATGACGAAGGCACTGATATGATGCGGCAGATCGCGCAGGCAGTGCGCGAAGGTGCGCGCGCCTACCTGAAAAGACAATACCGCGTCGTCGCCGTCATCTTTGCGATAGTATTCGTGATTCTCCTTGCCCTATCATTGACCGAGATGCTTCCGACATTCGTACCCTTCATGTTCCTCACCGGAGGATTCTACTCGGCGCTTTCCGGCTTCATCGGCATGACCCAAGCCACGAATTCTTCAGCAAGAACCGCAAATGCGGCACGGACCAGTCTGAATAGTGCCCTTCGCGTTGCCTTCGCTTCGGGTGGCGTAATGGGATTTGTAGTAGTCGGGTTGAGCCTGCTGGACCTAAGTTTTTGGTTTATTTTACTGAACTGGATCTATCGCGGTCTTCCACTGGATAACCGGCTGCTTGTAGTCACCCAGACAATAGTCGCGTATGGCATGGGCGCCTCTTTTCAGGCACTCTTCGCGCGCGTCGGTGGCGGGATCTTTACCAAAGCCGCGGATGTGGGCGCCGACCTCGTCGGCAAAGTTGAAGCGAACATTCCAGAAGACGACCCGCGCAACCCGGCGACTATTGCCGATAATGTCGGTGACAATGTCGGAGATGTTGCGGGCATGGGTGCTGATCTGTATGAATCATACGTCGGTTCCATCGTCGCTGCGATGGCCCTCGGCTTTGCCGCTGGCCTTGGTTTGCAGGGTGTAGTCGTGCCGCTGGTCCTTGCGGCCGCCGGTGTCCTCTCTTCGGTAGTGGGTACGTTTCTCGTGCGCACCAGAGAAGAAGCAAGTCAGGGAGCGCTGCTCCTTGCCATCAGAAAAGGAGTATGGGCAGCGGGTATCATCATGGCCATCATATCCGGACTTGCGGTGTAC
>JBFEPB010000279.1:0-2936 GCA_041550295.1 bacterium
AACAGACAGTGGGTTGCGTTCAATGATTTGATACTAACGGATGCGCTTGTCCAACTCAAACATAAAACGAACGAAGCAGAGAAAAAATACGTGAATAAGAATGGCGGAAGAATGGTGAACATCGATCCGGGAGCCGTGTCCTTGAGTAATTTGATTCTCGTATCAACAAAGAACTACTCTCACCGGGTCTATCTCGGAGGGGGAATATATGCCGAGGTCACATTGATCTACAAGCAAAAACATTTCATGCCCCTGGATTGGACTTACCCGGATTATCGTGAAGAGACGGCATTGGCCTTTTTTACTGAAGCCCGGGAGGTTCTGAAACAGAAGTTGGCCAAGGGTCCGAAGATCTGAAAAAGGAGGAGTATGTTCGAGTTATCAGTCGAGGGATATTTCTCAGCCGCCCATCGAGTAAAAGGTTATCCTGGGGACTGCGCCGATGTACATGGGCATACGTATAAGGTAAAGGTGAGGGTTGGGGCCGAGAAACTGGATAAGATCGGCATGGCCGTGGATTTTCGCAGCATCAAGAGCCATCTTGATGAGCTCCTGAAAGAGTTGGATCATACAAATCTGAACTCGATCCCTTTCTTCCAAGAATACAATGCGACCGCAGAATATATTGCGAAATATCTCTTTGATCAACTGAAGCAGAAAATTATGGCAATCTCGTCCGTCACGGTCTGGGAAGGACCGAATTATTCCGTGACATATTCCGCCGATGAATCCTAAAAGTATTATTCTGCTGTCGGGTGGCTTGGATTCGACGGTCAGCGCAACAATCGCCCGGCGTGAGACCAGCCCGCTTTTCGCATTGACTTTTGACTATGGTCAGCGGGCCGCGAACATGGAACTGGATGCTGCGAAGAAGATATGTGGGGTCCTCAAGGTCCCGCACAAAAGGGTGAAACTACCGTTCTTCGAGGAGTTCAACAGATTGATGCTGTTACGCTCAAAGGGTACCGATGTCAAGAAGCTGAAGAAAGTAGAGAGTTTATGGGTGCCAAACCGTAATGGTCTGTTCATCAACATCGCCGCCTGTTATGCAGAGTATTACGGTGCCGAACTCATAGTGACCGGGTTCAACCGTGAAGAAGCGGTTGAGTTTCCAGATAATTCGGCGGAGTTCATGGAGGCGATAAATCGGACGTTGCACTACAGCACGCTGAGCCGTGTTACGGTTAAGAGTTATGTGGCAGATTTGACGAAGAAGGAGATCTATCAATTGGGAATAAAGCATAATGCTCCGCTTGAATATGTCTATTCTTGCTATCTGGGTGAAAAGATGATGTGCGGCAAGTGTGCGTCGTGCAGGAGACTGATCGAAGCCAGTAAATGATCACTCACTTCAATCCTGTTGACCTCATCCGCAAAAAACGTGACGGCAAAAAATTAGACGAGAAAGAGATTGAATACTTGATCGCTGAATACACGTCAGGTAGTATCCCCGATTATCAAATGGCTGCTTTCTTGATGGCGGTATTTTTTCAGGGTTTGGACGGCGAGGAAACAATCCATCTGATGCGGTCGATGCTGCATTCAGGAGCGGTGATGGACTTATCTGGAATCAATGCTTCAAAGATCGATAAGCACTCGACCGGCGGTGTGGGTGATAAGGTATCACTTGTTCTTGCGCCGCTTATTGCTTGCTGCGGCATTTGCGTACCGATGATCTCGGGTCGCGGTTTAGGGCATACTGGCGGTACACTGGACAAACTTGAGTCCATACCAGGCTTTCGGACCGATCTGACCGCAGAGAAATTCAGAACCCAGCTGAAGGAGATCGGCGTCGCAATGATCGGACAGACCTCTGAGATCGCGCCGGCTGACAGGAAGATCTACGCGCTGCGGGATGTAACGGCGACCGTGGATTCTATCCCGCTGATCGCGGCAAGCATCATGTCCAAGAAACTGGCCGAGGATTTGGATGGCCTTGTGCTTGATGTTAAGTTCGGCTCCGGCGCCTTCATGAAGGATTACAGTAAGGCCAAATCGCTCGCCCAGACCATGGTTCAGACCGGCCGGCGTGCAGGCGTCAAAACGGTTGCCGTAATGACAAGCATGGGAGATCCGCTCGGTACGTATGTTGGTAACTCGCTTGAGGTTATCGAAGCGATCGAATGCCTGAAAGGGAACGGTCCGGATGACGTGATTGAAGTAACATTGGCGCTTGCCGAGCAGATGCTCAAGATCGCCGGCATCCGGGGTGGACGCGGCTTGCTGCAGAAAAAGATCTCGAATGGCGAAGCGCTGAAAAAACTTTGGAGCGTGATCGAAAATCAGGGCGGCGATTCCAGGGTTATTGAGGACTACGCGCGTCTTCCGGCTGGCAAAACACGGGTGGAAGTTCTGGCTTCGAGATCAGGTTACATACGTGCCATTGACACATTCGCGGTCGGCACGTTGCTTATCGAACTGGGTGGCGGGAGGAAGTTGAAAGAAGCCAGGATCGATCCGTCGTGTGGTTTTGCCTTCCACAAGAAGACGGGTGATTACGTAAAGAAGGGCGTTTGTCTTGCCGAGATCATTGGTTCCAATACCACAGCAATGCACGCAATTGCGCTTAAACTGGGTCGGGCCTTCAGCGTTCAAAGCAACCCCGTCAGGCGGAAAAAGTTGGTTCGTGAAATTGTGAGATCTTAGACCGGATTACTATCTTCGGCTTGTTGACCCGAGAGAGAACTTTACGGCGGTTGTCTATCACCCAATTCCAGGATTGTTCAATCCCAGCGCGTAATTCCCAGTATTGTCGAGGGGCCGAGCTTAAGGATCGTCGCGCTCGACCTTCCGTCTTCGGTGCTCTGGAGCGCGAGAAATTTCCCGGAGAACGCAGTAGGTTTTGTAATTCTGCCGCCACTGCCGAACTCTTTAGTCCAGGAGCAGACGCCCTGCAAAGTGCACCTTGCGATCAGTGCTCTGTTGCCAGATGTCCC
>JBFEPB010000280.1:0-2926 GCA_041550295.1 bacterium
ACGGAAGAATCCAAAATTGTGCACGTTTTCTTCAATATACGAGTCATTTTACACATGGTTTTTCACATGTCAAGGTATCGGACAGTCAAACAGACTGCGGTTTCATACCCACTTCAACACGTTCACCAGGCCTGTGTGGTCGAGTCTGTTCGCCGGACTCAGGCGCACGTCTACCTCCCGATTTTCATTTAGTAGTTTCTTCAGCTCCGTGGTCACTACCCTCATACGGTCAAAGGTCATGAGGTCAAAACCGCGCTGCCTTTCCAGTAAACTGCGCTTACAGCCGGGTGGAAACGGGATTTCATCCCTGCAACTTGTTCGACGGTACAGCACCTGACCTTTCTCAAAAACGATAAGAAAAATGCGAACATCGTTTCCTACCGGTTCTTCCCAGCGTATTGATGCTTCAGATAATAATAAAAACCAACGTGCCCTGCGTATCGTATGACCGGCACGCATCACGGTTGATTCCAGCAAATGACAAATTGAACGTTCTGTCCACCCTGATGTACCAACACTCTTCAATGCGAAATCTTCGCTCACATCTATCCCGGTTTCCCTGTCTTTCTTCCTTTCCATCCACAATCTGCGCGCAAGTTGGTCAAAGGCGTCATCAGGCGCCGCTGCTCTCACAAGATCATTATGTCGGTCCACGAACAGTTCATAACCGCCTCTTACGAACTTCAGATCTGGAATACGCTCATCATTTACCCCAAGACCGTCCAGCAACAAATCATCACCTGCCTCAAACACTCCTATCTTTGCAACAATATTCTTCAATGATGCGAAATGCATCAGAACATCACGGTCAACGACCGGTCCGATCCCATATTTTCTCGTTGGAACCGGACTAAATTGATAATAGTCTTTCGTACAGAACCACACATCTCGACCCCTCTCATGCAGGGCGATATTGTATGATGGGGTGAGCCTCTTTATTTCATCGGATTCGAGAATCGCCGCATCAACACGAGACTCGGTCGTGGTAAGGTCAAGCCGCGCGGCCTGGGTAAGCATCTCCAGTATGTGTTCAGGATGCCGGATGCTTTTTGTGAAATAACTCTTGACCCGCTGTCTTAGTGAAACCGCTTTACCAACGTAGATTACGTCACCGTTTGATCGCAGCATTCTGTAAACGCCCGGCTTTTGGGGTAGATCATTTAGCACTCGTTCTGACATTGGATAGATTCTTTTCGAAGACCTAACACGTCGTGACTGACTGAGCCATTGCAAAAGATGTTCAAGCGTGGTTATGCTATGTTTCTTTTTCAGTAAACGAACCAGCTCGTGCCAAATAATAGCGGTTGCATAAACGTGTTCGCTGCAACGCCTCTTCGTCGGAATTGAGTGTCCGAAATAACCAGCCATTGCGCGCAAGCTTCTCCTGGGCAGATCAGGAAATAGACGAGTTGATATTTTATGAGTACATATGAACGACAACGGCAGATCTCTCTTCGTACCAGATATCTCGTGTAAATCAATGAGAAAGGGTATCTCGAATTTGGCGTAGTGAATGACGACCGGACATCTTTGCATCTTGTTAACCTGTGCGACCGACAACGCTGTGTTTATTAGACTTATCCAAGCTTCTCCTGGTTCAGAGCCTTCAGAAAGATCCTCTATTGTTATACCCGTGATTTTCTGAACATTCTTTGGTATCTCGGATTCCAGACAGCACTTTAGCAAGTGCGCATTGATGGTTGATGCGTTACCGCTCTGTTCCAGCACATCAGAACGGACCCAGCCAATTTCAAGAACACGCGCGCTTTTCGGATTCGCACCTGTGGTCTGACAATCGAGGAAGAGCACAACCAGCTCAGACAAATCCATATCACATGGCCTCAGCAAAAACTATTCTACCGATCCCAGAATTCCTGTAGCAGCATATTGACTTTGTCAAAATTATTGACCAGTATAGGGTTCCAGTCTTCTGGCAGCATCTGATTGTACGGAGGCTTAGTATAACGTGTATCAATAAGCAGAACAACCCCTTGGTCATACTCAGAGCGTATTACCCTCCCGGCTGCCTGAAGCACTTTTATCATACCGGGAATCTGATAAGCGAATGCAAACCCAGAACCATCATAATTGTCGAAGTAAGCTTTTATCAGCTCACGCTCGAGTGAAATCTGAGGAAATCCGACGCCTACGACCACCGCCCCGGTAAGGCGGTCTCCAACAAGATCGATAGATTCGGCGAAAAATCCGCCCATAACCGCAAATCCGACCAAACAACCATGTCTTTGGCCGCTGAATTGCCTCAGAAAGGCTTCGCGCTGCGGTTCAGACATACCCGGATTCTGTATTACCACTTTGGCACGCGGTCTGCGCGTCCGGAATATTTCCAGGACCATTCTCATATACTGATAAGATGGGAAAAATATCAAATAGTTGCCCTTCTTTTTGTCGATCAGGACGCTAATCATCCGGGCCACCTCATGTTTGGTGAATTCCCTGTACTTGTAGAGGGCCGAAATCTTGCTAGCGACCAGGACACACAGGTTTTCACCCGGAAACGGCGAAGGCAACGAAAGAGCGCGGCTGTTTTCACCGCAGCCAAACAGTCTGGCAAAATACTCAATGGGTGACAGGGTTGCGGAAAAGAATACGGCCGATCTGCATCTTTGCATGATCTCTGTCAGATGATCTGAGGGGTCCATGCAGAATAGCTTGATGGCAAGATCGGCGCCAACGACCGAATAGCATGTAGCATAGTTCGGACCATATCTGTCAGCCGTGTTAAGGAATCTGCGCGCGTCAAAATAGACACTCAGCACTTCCTCACGAAATGACGAAGGTTCGTTCCTCGACAACCACTTTTCAGCAGCTTGAGTAAATTTACGCAATGACTGACAAAAATCTAATGGATGGTCTTCACAAGACATATTTGACTCGCCCGCGGGTATTTGTTTTTGGGCTTTACCCA
>JBFEPB010000281.1:0-2916 GCA_041550295.1 bacterium
ACCCACAAACCTCGCGAGTTTTTCAATTTCTTCGCACGTTTTGCCATAAATTCACAGGAAAGGCTCTGAAATCTTGAATAACCGTCTGGGCTATTAAACTGAACCCCCTGGCTGATTGTCATAATAGTTGACAAGTACTGAAATCTGGTTAGAATTGAATAAATAAAAGGAGGATTTTTTGCAGGAGAGATTTACCGAACGGGTAAGGAAAATACTACATTTAGCCCATGATGAGGCATTAAGATTCAAGAACAATTTCATCGGCACAGAGCACCTCTTGCTCGCTATGATCAAGGAAGGCGAGGGTGTCGGTGCGATGGTGCTAATAAACCTGGGGATCGAGGTCAACGAATTGAGGAAAAATATCGAGAATTCGATTCAAACCGGCCCCGGTGGCAAGATAGACGTCCCTTTCAGTAATGAATCAAGAGTCTGTCTGAACTACGCAATGGAAGAGGCGAAGAATTTTGGCCATTCATATGTGGGCACCGAACATCTGCTGCTGGGCATAATAAGAACGCCCGAGAGTCTCGGGGCCCAGGTGCTCGAATCAATTGGCGTCGATTATGAAACAGTTAAGAATGAGATCATCCAGTTATTGAGGCCAGAGGGTGTAATGACGAGCAAGTCACGCGGCAAACAGAGAGGTTCGGCCCTCGATCTGTTCTCGCGGGACCTTACTCAACTGGCGCGGGAAGAGAAATTAGATCCGATAATTGGGAGGGAAAACGAAATTGAGAGGGTCATCCAGGTACTTTCCCGACGCAAGAAGAACAACCCTGTGCTGGTTGGTGAAGCCGGGGTGGGTAAAACGGCTATCGTCGAAGGTCTGGCGCAGGATATAATTGCAGGAAATGTGCCGGATTCTCTGAAAAACAAACGCGTGGTCGCGTTGGACATGGCGTCGGTTGTGGCCGGTACCAAATATCGCGGCCAATTCGAAGAAAGATTGAAGGCCGTTATCAATGAAGTGACGCGTAACAAGGATGTAATACTCTTCATCGATGAATTACACACGATCGTTGGTGCCGGTGCTGCCGAAGGTGCGATCGATGCCTCGAGCATACTCAAACCGGCGCTCGCCCGAGGTGAAATCCAGTGCATCGGTACAACCACGCTCGAGGACTACCGGCGCTACATCGAGAAGAATGGTGCGCTCGAGCGGCGTTTCCAGCCAATCATGGTAAACCCGCCAACTGTCCAGGAAACGATCAACATATTACAGGGATTGCGAAAGAAATATGAAGATCATCATCAGATAACATATACTGACGAGGCGCTCGAAGCAGCGGCTCGGCTTTCAAATCGTTACATTACCGATAGGTTTCTACCCGATAAAGCCATTGATGTGATCGATGAATCCGGCGCCAAGGTAAAGTTATCGAAAATAGTGAAGAACGAAGAAGTAACGGCGTTGGAAATGCAGATCAACGACGTCAAGGTAAGTAAAGAGAAACTCGTTGCTGAGCAGAAATTCGAGGAAGCGGCAAAGCTGCGTGATCAGCAGAGAAAACTAGTCGAGACACTGCAGCAGCAGCAGGAAAACAAGGGAACAGTTGTCAGACCTACTGTGAACGAAGAGGACGTGGCTTTTGTGGTGTCAAGATGGACGAGCATTCCCGTTTCACGGATCGAAGAAGGAGAATCCAAGCGACTGCTCAGAATGGAAGAAGAACTGAAGAAGAAGGTGATCAGCCAAAACGAAGCGATTTCCGCAGTCGCAAAGGCAGTGCGGCGTAGTCGCGCGGGAATTAAAGATCCCCGCAGGCCGATCGGTTCGTTCGTCTTTCTCGGGCCGACCGGTGTCGGAAAGACCGAACTGGCCAGACGCCTCGCCGAATTCCTATTTGGCGACATAAATTCGCTGATAAGTCTGGACATGTCCGAATTCATGGAAAAATTCAATGTGTCCAGGCTGATCGGTGCTCCGCCCGGCTACGTGGGATATGAGGAAGGTGGTCAGCTTACGGAGAAAGTCAGAAGAAAACCCTACTCGGTAGTTCTGTTCGATGAAATCGAAAAAGCACATCCTGATGTTTTCAATATCCTGCTACAGATACTTGAGGACGGACAGTTGACGGATTCTTACGGCCGTCGGGTGGATTTCAAGAATACGGTGATCATAATGACTTCAAATATCGGGACCGCCGAGATAAGACGGAGCGACGGTATTGGATTCATGCAGGTCGACGATGAGGTGTCCCACGAGAAGATGAAGATAAGGCTCATGGAAGAAGTTAAGAAACTGTTTTCGCCAGAATTCCTGAACCGCATCGATGAGATAATCGTCTTCAGAAAACTGAACAAGAACGATATGAAGCAGATCATTGAGATACTCATAAAGGAAGTGGAAGAAAGATTGCATGAGAAGAATATGAAATTGGAACTGGACGAGACCAGTAAGGAGTTGCTCGTGGAGACAGGGTTTGATGTCGAATTCGGCGCCCGTCCGCTTAAGAGAGTTATCAGAAAGTTGATCGAAGACCCGCTGTCCGAAGAGATCCTTAAAGGAAATATCAAGGAAGGAAAGCGTATTAAACTCGTTAGGTCGGGGGAAAAGATCGAGTTCACGCAGAAATGATCCTCCTCTTCTTCCTCCTGAACTACACTATAGCTGACATCGATGTCGAGGCGAAGTGGTCAGATCATGAATTGATCATCGAATCGAGTGGCATTAAGGTCGGCAACACCTTTGAAGATTCGCAAATCCGCAAGGCAATAGAGAACCTCTCGAGGTTGCGTCTCTTCAATTTTATCGCGGTAGACACGTCGATCGTGGGCGACGGGATCTTTGTGAAGATAATCGTTGAAGAAGCCCCGTATCTTAAGGGAGTACCTCAATTCACGGGCAACAAGAAGATAAAGGACAGTGACCTGCTCAAGCAAACCGAACTCAGGACCGGCCAGATACTGACC
>JBFEPB010000282.1:0-2915 GCA_041550295.1 bacterium
AAATCTCAGGGCGTAATATGCACCCGGTGTTCCGGGGTAGTCATTGATGAGTTTCCACGCCGTATTGGACAATGATTGTTTGGCGTTCTTTTTCTCGTACAATCTGAGCCGCACATATTCCTTCAGGGCAGGGTCTGCTAAATTCTTCAGCCCGGACTCAACCATGTCCAGTTCAGGTAGTCCCACCAATACGTCAAAGAGCACTTCCTGATATTCATCAAATAGATAGTCACGGACCGAGTTGATCGCGAAGACCGTACCCAGGGCAGCGGCATAGTTTTCGGATTCCATATATGCTTTTGCCAGCCGGATGAGTCGGTAATCATCAGGACCAGCGCTCAGCGACAACCAGGCGATCGCTTTGTCAAAATCGTTCAGGTTCAAGAATGCGATGCCCTTCAGTAATTCGATATTGGTCGATGTCGATAATCTCTGCCACTCGCTGTTCTTCAACAGAAGAAGGTTTTTCTGGTCCGGGTTGATCGGGATAGACCAATCGAGACTGTCGAGCAGCTGGAGAGCACGTCTGTATTCACGTTGATCAAGAAATATTTCGAGGAGCATGGCATTCCGTTCATCTGCATAATCCTGGTCCATGATATACTGTGTCAGCAAGTGATACGCGCGGATCGGACTGACATTGCGGATACTCTGTGCTTCCATCAAGTATTCTATCTGGGAAATCTCTTTGACGCGGGGATGTGGGCACGAGATCAGCGCGAGGGCCACCAGTAGCGTAAGACTTTTCATGTATCTAATTCTAATCGTCATTCAAAATTGGTCAAGACTTGTGAGAGAACTGTAGACTTTCAAATTGGGGAATGTAACTGCCGCGAGAAACTTCGGTCTTTCGTTGAACAGGGTATCAATAATTGTAGAGTTCGTCAGGTTTGAAGAAGAAATCGATCTCGCGTTGCGGGTTTTCGTCCGGGGCCGAAGCATGAACGACATTTTCACCTACCGACGTACCGTAGAGGTTGCGGACGGTATTCGGCGCCGCTTTTTTCGGATCTGTCGCACCCACGACCTCGCGCAGTTTTGCCGGTGCGTCTGGCGTCTGCAGGCATGCGACGACGACAGGCCCGGATGAGATGAAATTCACTAACCAATCGTAGAATTCCTTGCCTTTGTGGATCTCGTAGAATTTACCACCCTGATCTTTGTCCAGCCACAGCATCTTCATTCCGATGACCTTGAACCCAGCATCCATGATTTGTTTCAAGATTGTGCCGCTCAGGTTTTTCTTCACGGCGTCTGGTTTGATGATTAGTAGAGTTTTATCCATGAGTGTAGTATAGCTGTTTTTTGCCGTTTGTCAATTCAATCCAGTTCGTCTATGGGGTTTGACAACGAACCGTGTCGGGGTATAATGCATCATGGATATTAGAAGATTGTCATTCGGCATCCTCGTTCTGGTGTTCGTTTTCTGCGGCCGTACCGAGAGGGTGCTTGAGGTTGTCGACGGCGACACGTTCAAAACCGCAACCGGGATTTCGGTGCGACTCCTTGGTATCAATGCGCCCGAAATCAATGATCCCGGTGGGGATGTTGCCAAGCACGTGCTCATCTGGATGATACTCGGGAAGGACGTGCGAATGCAAAAAGATATCACTGACCGAGACGACTATGGTCGGCTGCTCAGATACGTGTTTGTAGATGATGTCAATATAAATGCCGAGATGGTAAGATTAGGATATGCTGAGTTGCGTTTTTACCCACCCGACACCATGTACATCCAGGAGATGCGGGAACTGGAGAAAATAGCGATTCGCAACCGTAATGGATTGCGGGCGTTTCCGGTGTTTCAATTGTCGGATACGACAGCTAATGGTATCGCCAGTAGACAGCCACGGGCCGTGGGACAAGATCTCATCTCGTGGGATGAGGCAGACCAATACTATGGTCAGACAAAAATCGTCGAAGGCAAGATCGTAGCTTCGCATAATACGGGTAAGGTCTGCTTCTTGAATTTTCACACAGACTGGCGCCGCTATTTTACCGCAGTGATCTTTGCCGGCGATTTTGACAAATTCCCCATCCACCCTGAAGACCACTACCTGGGTCGGCGTGTACGGGTGAAGGGGTTGGTCAAAGAGTACCGCGGCAAACCTGAGATAATACTCAAGAGTCCGGCCCAAATCGAGATAATTGAATAGAGGGCTCGAGAAGGCATATCCTTAGACAGGTAGGTTACGGCAATTATGCCCGCAGACGCTAGGACAAGTACGAAGCACTAAATCCGAAACCCTAAAAAATCCGAATTTCAAATCTTGTTGTTACGCTACGGCTTTCGTATCCGTAACCGAAAGACGATTTCTGAGAGTGTTACTCGCCGATGATTTGAACAGCGATCTGCCGCGTCCTCGCTTTGTTGTCGAATTCGGCGAGCACGATCTGCTGCCACGTGCCGAGCAAGAGCTTGCCGTTTTCGAAAGGAATGGTAAGTGACGGTCCCTGCAGGGCAGCACGCAGATGGCTGAAGCCATTGGCATCGCCCCAGGTCTCGTCGTGGTGATAGTGCTTGCTGCGCGGCACGATCTTTTCGTACAGTTCCTGCATGTCTTTTATCATTCCCGGTTCGTATTCGAAGGTTGTGATTGCTGCGGTTGAACCGATATGGAAGACAAGAACATGACCTGTGCTCAGTTTGGTTGCTTGTAGCCGCGCTGCTATTTGTTCTGTGATATTTATAAGATCGCCCGCACCACGGGTCTGTACGGAAATCCTGTCATTCACTACTCTCATTTGGCTTGAAGAAAGATCTGAGGCACATCCTTGTCCGGGTGTCGCACGATCCGGACCGTTGTGCCGTACACTTGAATAAGGGTCTGTGCATTGATCAGGTCTTTTGGTTTACCGGTTGCCGCAATCCTACCTCGATGCATGAGTACCAGACGCTCGCAGTATAGACTGGC
>JBFEPB010000283.1:0-2915 GCA_041550295.1 bacterium
AATGATCATTGACGCTGCCTTGGCCCATTCATTACCGCCGGATAATGCATCGTGCATTTCTCTCAGTTTGTCTTGATCGTGTACAAAGACATATTGCCAGGGTTGATTATTGAAGCATGAGCAGAAAAGTCGTGCGCACTCGCCCAGGTCATCGATAAGTTCATCGGTGATTTCTACCGGTGCCAGTGATCGATAGGCCCTTCTTTTTTGTATTGCCTCCCTGACATCCATTAGTTCACCGTTCAGTCGCCCCAGATAATTTTGCCCTTGTTCGACATGCTGTAGAACTGGTCCTCCAGGATCGACTGATGCTTTCTTTCTTCCTCGGCCATGTTGTTGAATATCTTTTTGAATTCGTCGTCCTCAAAGATTTTGGCAATTTCGAGGTACTTTGCCTGGGCTTTTTTCTCGGCCTCTATGCCGATGCTGAGGACCTTGGTGATCTCATCCTTGTTTGGCTCGAACTGACCTTCTACCTCAGCATTCACATGAATTTCCTTTGACGGAGTTATTCCAGAGATTTTTGTACCCTTGCCGCGTGACTCAATTATTTTCGCCATGCGATCATAATGTCCCTGCTCAAAGTCGACCAACTCCTTGAAGAGATTCTTACCTGCGTTGCTGGCGGCTTTTTCTGCCGCGTCCAGGTAGAACTTTTTCGCTTCTGCCTCTGCGTTCATCGCCTCGGTCAAAAGACTGTCGAGTCTGGCGTTTGTATCATTATTCATTTTTTCTCTCCTTTTTGTTTTCGCAAAAATTCTACTATTTCATCAATGTCGGGTAGCTGGGAGATTTCATATACCTTGACAAGAAGCACCCTTTGCTCTTCATCGATGATGATATTAGCCCGTTCGGAGAACCCATCCTTGTCTCTGAAAATTCCATATGCCTGCGCTACCTTGCCGTGTGGCCAGAAATCGCAGAGCAGTTTTGTCTCATGTATGCCTAGCTCCTTTGCCCATGCGTGTTTGGAAGGGACCGTGTCGACACTGACGCCCAGGGCAATTGTCCCCAGTCCGTCAAAAATCTGGAAGTTCGCTTCGAGTGATTTCATCTGTTCAGCACATATCTTTGTCCAGGCCAGGGGATGAAACGAAAGGACTATCTTCTTGCCTTTGAAAGAAGATAGTTGCACATCGTTCCTGTTCTGGTCTTTGATCCTAAAATCAGGTGCGGGGTCGCCTATTTTGATCATGAATATCCTCCTTTGTGCGGCCGCGCCAAACATCGTATTGTATAATTTGGCAGCCGGACAGGCACCAACCCATTCTGTGATAATCAACCCTGTACATTTTGTTGAGAACCCTCGCGTAGCTCGATCCTGTTACCGTCGGGGTCGACCAGGAAATAGGCACTGCGGTCGCCCCGCTGTATTGCGATAACCGGGATGTGTTTATCGCGTAATTCTTCGACAAAACCGTCGCGGTCTGCAACGCAATATCCCCAGTGATTCATGCCTACCTGATCTGCTGCCCGCTTTCGAAACTCGCCTGATATCGGTTCGAAGATCTCCAGTATGAAGCCGTCCTTGTGCAGTTTAATGAACCGGCAGTCCACAGCAATACCGAAAATACGGTCTACGATGGACGCGGAGAGCACGGATTCACTGCCAGACTCAAAGCCGAGAATACTGGTGTAGAAATCCTTCATTGTTTCCGTATTCGTCGTGAAGACTCCGACGTGATCGCAGATTTGCTTCATGAATGCGCGTTTGAATGTTCGCCAGCGGCGTTATTTGCTATCCTAGCTTGAGTTCCTGTGAGTTTATCCAGAGACCGTGTACATTACAGTAGGAGAATGCAAAAACGCTTCCAGGTTTATCCGTCTTGAATGCCAGTGTCACCGCCGGGTTCGCGTACACCGTGCTTGTATTGGGCCCTTCGGGCGACGCGCCGTGGGCATGAAATTCGAATCTGCCAAGATGGCATGGGAATTTAGTACCTTCGGCGTGGAAATACACGTCAATCCAGGCGATATGGTGCTCAGTCGTGTTCGGATGGCTGATTTCCTTGCCGACACCGACGGTTACCTTTAGTTCTTTTCCTTTTTCAATGCACTCCGGCATTTCAATGACTGGAACGTGTTTCTCCTTTTTCCAGTCGGCACTCTGAAATATATTAGAAATTGGTTGCATTATGTTCTCCTTTCATTGATATTCTAAATATAAATGACCGTATTTCAACGGTCACATTAACTTCATTGGTTCACCACAGCAGACCAGCTCTCCGCCGCCGGCTTCTATTACTTCAACCACATTACCGCAGATCTCGCATTTATAGACCTCTCCGATCTTGTTGACAGGTGTCATTTTTCCTCCTTGAATATTGATGGATTGTTCGACAGTCCTGTTGTCCTGTCGATGAATTTCTCGAATCTTTCCTGCTTGGCCTTGCATACCGGGCAGATTTCCGGAGGATGCTCCCGGGCGCATAGATACCCGCATACCCTGCACCGCCAGACAGGGAGCGGTAATGCCGATACCTCAGCCGGTTGCTTTTTCGCGGCATTTCTCGCCCGTTCTGCCCCGGGTGGCCGGCGCTCTGGTATCTTGCCTATTTGTTCTTTGCCATCGGCCACTGGCTTAGAAACGTAAAGACCACAATAGCATGTCTTATATTCCGCGACGTCGGCATCCCGATAGTCGCATGGGCAGATGATATCAAGGTCTTCTTTCTTGTTTCCCGAAGCCAGGCGACAAGGACAGGTCGGATAGCCGTATCTTTGCTGGTTGACGATAAGCCCTTCAACCAGTTCTCTTGTGAATTCAATGTCAGGGTTGAGATGATAGCCGCCTGCTTCGGCATCTTCATCAAGCCTTTGATACAATTTATCGACCTGCTGCTTATCGCTATCTGTCTGATCATCCGTCACCGAGCACCTCTTTTATTCTTTCCGGGTCATAGCCGACAATACAC
>JBFEPB010000284.1:0-2908 GCA_041550295.1 bacterium
ATACCGGTCATACCAGGGAGAATGCCAGAGCGTGGTGAGATCGTAGTTTTCAGATATCCCTTCGAAAACAAAGATTTCGTGAAACGGTGCGTGGCGGTTGAAAACGATACAGTACAGTTGATCGATAAAGTCTTGTATGTTAACGGCAAACTGATAGATGAACCATACGTCCGTCATTCTGACCGTGATATCTTTCGTGGTGTAACAGCTGAGCGTAATCTCTACCAGACCAAATGGGAAGAAGCAGCACTTGCCAATCTGATCGGCTTACAGGTACGAGATAACTTCGGCCCGGTAATTGTCCCTGAGGATTGCATTTTTGCCATGGGCGACAATCGTGACAATTCGGCTGATTCCAGATTCTGGGGGCCTTTACACAAGAAGTATCTGAAAGGGAAACCATTGTTCATCTATTTCTCTTTTGATCCGGGGGGTGAGGTATCAAGTTTTATCGAGGTTTTCAAGGTATGGAAATGGAAATCGATACGACTGTACCGGATCGGAAGGGTGATATAGATAGACAATCGGTGAGTAATGTTCCACTTAATTAGCGACCGAATTCGTTATTTGTTTTACAACTGAATAGATTTAAGTCCCAAAAAAGGAGATCGCATGCAGAGATTTTTTTTCTTTTTGCTGGTTGCTACTGTCTGGGCTTGGGCTCAGGAAATGATCGTCCGCGTTTACGCGCCGACATGGCAGGACATGAAGAATGTGTCGGCCAAATATGATTTTGATGTTGCGGGCGCAAGAGGCGGTGAATACTATGATTTTGTTGTTGATAATGACGGTTTCAATAGAATAATGAACTCAGGGCTCGGCTACGAGATTCTCATCCATGATCTGGCCCTGGCAAAAGAAAGTGTGCGTGCCGACTATCTCTCGTATACTGAAATCGAAGATAGCCTGAGGCAGTTGGCCTTAGATTATCCATCGATCTGCAAGTTCGATTCTTTGCCGATTCCAACGTATGAGGGTAATTGGATCTACGGTGTGAAGATTTCAGATAATCCCAACATTGAAGAAGAGAATGAACCTGGTTTTTTGATTGACGGTACGCATCATGCGCGCGAGTGGGCGTGTCCACCGGTTATTATGTTCTTCGCCGACTCCATGCTCCGCGCATACGGATCGATTCCTGAAATTACGGAGATCATCAACAATACCGAGATATATTGTTTCCCGGTGATTAATGTTGATGGATATCTTCATGATTACCCGGCCGGTCTGTGGTGGCGCAAGAACCGCGAACCGTTTGGCGGCTCGATCGGTACTGATGCTAATCGCAATTACGCGGGTTGCTCGCCAAGCATCAACGGTGAATGGGGTGCTGTGGACGAAGGGCAGGCAACACATCGACCGAGTTCTTCTCTTTTCTGCGGCGCCTATGCGAATTCAGGGGATGAGACCAGGGCGGTTACGCTCTACGTGAAAGAACACATCGTCAATGCCTACATGTCCTATCACAGTTCAGGCGAGTTGCTCATGTGGCCTTGGGGTTGGACCGATACCTTGCCACCGGACAGTGCCATGCACGAATACGTGGGGAGTTATATGGCGAGTCAGGTACAGCGCTTGAGCAGCGGTACCTATGATTACGGTCCGATCTATTCAGCGATATATCCGGTCAGCGGTTCTAGTGTCGATTGGTTCTACAGCTGGAATCATTGGGTAGGAGGATTATCCAGTCTTTCTTTTACGACAGAACTGGGAACGACTTTTTATCAACCAGTAAGCGACCTCGATGATATTGTACGTCAAAATTTCAAAGCGCTGAAATATCTGGCTGGTTTCTGCGATTCGATTGTTCTTTTGCTTGAGGGTGCGGTACCGCCTCCTGAGATCTACGAGTTGGGGACAGTGGGTTCTGCTTTTACGGTTGCCTGGCAAGCGAAGAACGCCGATGACAACCACCCGCTACATTGGCAACTGGTGGAATATGCCGATCCCTCGATCATTGAGGACGATCTGGAGTCAGGTGGCACTCGCTGGTCGCTTGAGGGTTTTACTCTCTCCACCGCACAGTCACATTCGGGCAGCCACAGTTTGTACTCGGGTTCTGTTGACGATATGAATCATGCGGTGCAGACGCTCCAGCCATATGCTGTACAATCCGGTGATTCAGTTACGTTCTGGTGCTCATATAATCTTGAAACAAACTACGATGTTGCCGTGGTCGAGGTGTCTGAGAATACAAAGGAATGGTTCAATCTCGACACGACGCGCTTTACCGGCAATTCAAACGGCTGGGTTCGCATGGCGTATTCGCTCGACAGGTGGACGGGTCGTTCGGTATTTCTAAGATTTCGTGCCATGACCGACGACGGTACGCTTTACAGCGGATTCTATGTTGACGATATTTATCCGGTATGCTTGTTCTCCGTTGTAGATACGGTAGCGTCGAATATTGGTGATACTCTTTATGATTTCAGTGCACACGCCTTAGGTGAATACTATTACACAGTCCGAGGATACAATTCGGCATGGGGCTGGGGTGATTTTGCCTCTCTTGCACGGGCCGAGGTTTCACCTGGTGTGGAGGAGGGTGACGTTGCAGGCATAGAGAATATCAAGCCATCGATTGCTCTGGAACAAAACCCGGCAGTTGATCGATTGCAGATCAATTATACTTTGAACCGGTTGTCAAACAGTGTTAAGTTAAATGTTTACGATGTATCAGGACGCGTCGTGAAACGGCTTTCGGAAAAGTTGGCAGTTTTCGGCCAGCCGTCATCATTTGTTTGGAATTGTCATGATGATGAGGGTAGGTTGCTTCCGAATGGAATTTACTTCTTACACTTTGTCGCCGATGATACGCAACAGGTGCTAAAAGCAGTTATCATGAGATGATTTTGAATGCAGTAGTATTGCCAACCCATATGTGGAGGTAATAATGAAGAGATCTGTG
>JBFEPB010000285.1:0-2901 GCA_041550295.1 bacterium
ACCCAGGGTACCTACCTTGTGATTTGTCTCGTCTATCGTGTAAGTTATCGAATTGAAGCCAGTGATGCTTATCATACCGTTGGCGGTTGAAGCGTCAAATTCGGCCCTCACATCCGATGGTAAAAGCAGTACAATATCGCCGTTAGTTGTTGCAAGAAGAGCAGACTGATTCGCCGCAAGTTCCTCCATATCACAATTCATGGCGCCGTTCACAGTGGTGACGTCAATACTGCCCCTCAAGTTTTCTGTCGCAACCGCGCCGTTGGTAATGCGTATCCTGGCTCCGCCAGTCATATTCTGAAGGAGTACAGCACCATTGACCGTGCTGAGATTAACGAATATCGCGGCGGGGGTTGTTATATCAAAATCAGCGCGATAGTCACGGTCTGATTCATCGGTAGGCATATCTGCTTCAAGATTCAGCTCACCGCCAGCAATATTATCAGTAACTACAACATTATCGATATGTTCTTCTGCGTCTAAAGAATCCTCACCGCTACAACCACGTGTGATTTGGGCTGTAATCAATGTATCCAGATTAGCGGCCACCGTAATGGCACCATTGACCGTGATTGCATTGATCCGGTTAACGCCGCCGGCTGACCAAGTACGCGTCTCTGTTCTTTCCATTTCGTAATCATATTCGTTTGTCTCGGTCCCACACGCCATAATAAGTACTAGAACACACAGAAGCACGCAGAAACGATATCTTTTCACACTATCCTCCTTTTCCCCTTGATTCAATTGTATTCAGTATACGTAATTATTTTACAAAGTCAACTACATCAGAATTTATCGAGTGCAGCCTTCAACTTTTCTCGAGTTTCACGAGTATACCACATGTCTATAAATATTTTTTCTTTTTCCGGCAATATTTCCTGAATTTGTGCTGCGACCTTCTCAGTACGGTTCTGTTTAATCCTCCGAAAAGCTTCCAATGATGAAGATGCAATTGACTTGACCTTGTCTATTGACGCCGGAAGCACATTCTCGAGCGGCATTACACTGTCGACGAGTCCCATACTCAGCGTTTCTTCGGGCGGGAAAAAATCGCCGGTATCTAGGATCCTACGCACGCTGCGGTCATCCACGATCTGCCTCAATATGCGATCAGCCGGGTACGGCAGCGGCACGCCGAGTTTGATCTCGTTGAGCCCCATCAATTTTTTGCCCTCGGAAATATACCGATAATCGCAGCATATCGTAAGTATGCAGCCACCGGCAACGGCGTGTCCGGTAATCGCAGCCACTATCGGCTTGGGAAACGTATACATATCCACACATAGTCGATTGAATGCCTGATAAAACTCCCTGAACTCATTCTCTTCCAGGTTGATCAATCCTGGGATATCGAATCCAATGGAAAAGAATTTTTCATTCGCACTCGTCAGTGCCAAACCCGATATTCCTGCATCATCCTTTGCCACTGTCAAATAATCATTAAGTTCACTGATCAGTTCTAGATTTATCGCGTTGGTTGTCTCTCGCGACAACCTGACGACTGCGACGTCGTCGCTCGGTACAATTTCAATATTCTTCATAGTTGAGCACCCTTTGACTTCACCCCTCGTTTTATTCGAATCAGTGAAATAACATCACGCAAGTCGCTTCTGTTTAGAATCCTCTTATACAACCATTTACCATCATGATATTGACGTGCAGACTTGAAAATCATCTGCGTATTCTTATTAAAATCAGAAGTTCGTTCCTCGAATTGCGCTATTTCCTTCTTACCTAGCACTACAAGAACAGTAAAAGATTTCGATTCTGGGAACAACACACACAGTGTTTTGCCTTTTCTCCTGTATTTGAAACACCAACCATACTTCTGGCCACCAAACGTCAATTCGGGCTTAAAATCATAATTCACCTTTAGGAACGCCCTGAGTTGTTTCCAGAGCTTACTTGCCCGAGTTCCTAAAGTTGCTAGCATGACCTTGTCTGTTGGCCTTCTCGCTTCATCGAGCATCCGTTCGTATTTATCAGCCATGGATTTCTCCCCGCTGACAAATCATACCTGACGCCACCTGCCCAACTTGGGTATTATCTCTTCGGCCATTGCGCGTGCTTTCTCTCTGGGTATCTGCATCTGCGACACCGCGATTTCTACCAGCTTATCGATCTTCTGCTCCATCGTAATGCCCTCATCGGTGAATCCACCATCCATGAAGCAAAAAAGGCAGTACTCACCGCTTTTTGTTCCATCGGCATTCGTGCCAAAATCATCGTCCTTTTGCATGGGCATACCACAACTCTGACATATGATCGCTTTAGATTCCACTTCGAAGCCTCCTTTTTGAATTACACATCTTGATTCTGTTTCTGTCTTCTATTTTACTCGTTCGGAGCTCAGTGTCAATGCGGACTCGTCGCCAATAAGATCACATCGTCAAGCCATAAAAATAAGATTAGAAGTAAACATTGGTTTTCATGGTCAATCACTTTCGTCCACTGGCAGCATTATCTTTTCGCCGAGTCGGTAGTAAGAGAAATCACCGCCCGTTGTCCATATTATCAACCCGGCCTTTTGCATTGCAATAACGCCGTTTTTCACCAGATCCGGATGAGCATAAGATTTAATTACCTTCCCCACTATCCCTTTGCTGTGATCATAATCGAGGATATCGGCTACGCTGCATTCCATACTCAGAGGACACTCGTTTATCATTGGAGCCGTTTCGAGATCACCATAGAATGTATGAAACAGCATTGATTTATCAACGTTTCGACCGGACTTGCTACCGCACACCAAGACTTCCCTCATCATATCTTCTGAGGGAAGATTGACGCTGAATGTCTTATTTTCCTGAATACCGACCCAAGTATAACGCTTATCATAGAGACTGAAAAAAACGTGTTTTCCAAAATCAAATGGCGCAATATACCCTATTACAGCATAAT
>JBFEPB010000286.1:0-2899 GCA_041550295.1 bacterium
AGGTGTGACCAGGGCAGGGCCTGCTTAGGGCTCGCCCCTTGACTAAGTAACGAGATTCCATATAATCAGAGCATGAAGATCTCTGTTGTTGTTCCAGCCTACAACGAGGCATTGAATATTCCATTTCTCATCGAAGCGTTCGACAAATTTGTCGCAAAAAACAAAAACTACGAGGTCATCATCGTCGACGATGGGTCAGAAGATCAGACATCAGACATACTCAAGAAACTGAAGCGACGGTACCTTCATTGCGTACAGCACAGGAGGAACATGGGAAAAACGCAAGCCATAATGTCTGGTGCAAGAGTGGCCAAGGGCGATGTTATAGTGGTCTTCGATGCTGACCTGCAATATGATACAGGTGACATTCCTAAGTTGATATCACTGATCACCGAAGGATACGACATTGCCGCGGGTTGGAAGCAGGGAAAATACGAAAAGATGTTTGTCTCAAATGTCTACAACTTCTGGGCGAGGAAACTCTTCGGCCTGAAGGTTCACGACATGAATGCGATCAAAGCAGTCAGAAGAGAAGTATTGAACGATATCGCGATGCGTAAGGATTGGCACCGCTACCTGGTTCCACTTGCCAAGGAAGCAGGCTACAAGATCGGCGAGGTAAAAGTCAATATTAAGCCAAGAAGATACGGAGTTCCGAAGTATCAGCAGAAATCGCGGATCTTGATCGGGTTCTTCGATTTACTGGCAGTTAAATTCCAGTTATCATTCATGAAAAAACCCATGCTCTATTTTGGCACGATCGGTCTTTTCTCTATCCTAGCCGGTATTACTATCGGTATTGCGTCCATTGTCCTCAGGCTTTTCGGCTATGGTTTTCGCCCTCTGTTGTATCTAGTCATATTGCTAGTAATATCAGGTATTCTGTTCTTTTCGTTAGCGCTGATTGGAGAATCGATACGCGCCATACTGGATCACCTTGAAAAGCCAGAAGTATAAGACAGTATTGACGGTTGGACGTGTCGTCGTTGGTTTAGGCCTGATCCTATTTCTTTTCTGGACGCTCGATATAAGAGAAATTATTGGTAATATCCGCAGTGTTAAGACCATATATCTGGCGTATGCTTCAATACCTTATCTTGTTTTCATCCTGGTTTCAACCTGGCGCTGGCAGGTGCTGCTCGACTTCAAGAAATTCGATATACCCTTTGGACGTACGCTGATCATATATTTCATATCGCTTTTTTTCAATAACTTCCTGCCGACCACGGTCGGTGGTGATATGATGCGTGTCATATACACCATGAAAGGTCGGCGCACTGATTCGTTAGCCACGGTCATCGTGGATCGGATCCTTGGTTTTGTCGGGCTGTTCGTTTTTGCCCTGATCGCCGTCTTTTATTTGCTGATAAAAAATAATGAAACCGAGTTCCTCCCTTTCATGGTGGTTGGTTTGAGTATTGTTGTGGTCGTTACCTACGTCTTCTTTTCGGAAAGGGCGTACGATTTCATCTCTCCAGTGATCGGCAAAATGAAGGTCTTCCGTTTGGGTGAAAGGCTCAACCGTCTTCACGAAGCAGGTACTGACTTCGGCGGCGCTTGGGGGACGATCGCGCTGTGTGTGATCCACTCCATAATCATCCAGGCGACGCTGGCGATCGCACCTTTTTTTGTGCTGCTGGGCATGGGCCACAGCGAGGTGGGGATCATGTCTTTTTTCGTGTACGTTCCCATCATAAACGTCATATCAATGATCCCCGTATCACTGAATGGCCTCGGCATAAGAGAAAATTCGTACGTTTTGCTCTTTTCACGCGTGGGATTGGGTGGTGAGATTTCTCTGGCAATGTCATTGTTGTCATTTTTCATAATATTTGTCTTCTCGCTTGCCGGAGGTATACTTTTTCTTTTCTATAGGCGTCGGTAGATTGCTTTGTTGCAGGTATAATTTGATATAAGGAGGCTTAATGAGAGTTTGCATGATAGGCACGGGTTATGTCGGGCTTGTTTCAGGAACGTGCTTTGCCGAGATCGGTCATGAAGTCATATGCGTGGACAATGATGAGAGTAAGATAGACGTACTGAAGAAAGGCGGTATACCGATCTACGAGCCAGGCCTTGAGGAGCTCGTACGAAAAAACGTGAACGCCGGCAGGCTTTCGTTCACGAGTAATACTGGCGAGGGCGTTGACAAGTCGTTATTCGTATTCATAGCGGTCGGCACTCCTCCAAAGGATAATGGTGAACCAGATCTGTCGAGCATTGAACAGGTTGCTATTGAGATCGGAGCGGCAATGCGCGACTATAAGATAATCATTGAAAAGAGCACGGTTCCGGTACAGACCGGTGAGTGGGTACGCACGGTTGTTGAGAGGTTCAATAAGCATGGCAGTGACTTTGACGTTGCCTCGAATCCTGAATTTCTGAGAGAAGGTTCAGCAATAAATGATTTTCTATACCCTGATCGCGTCGTGCTCGGGGTTGAGAGCAAGCGGGCCGAAGATCATCTGCTCGAGTTGTACAAGCCTATCGAAGCACCCAAGATCGTCACAGATATTGCCAGTGCCGAGTTGATCAAACACGCATCCAATTCGTTTCTTTCCACAAAGATTTCTTTCATGAACGCTCTGTCCGTGATTTGTGAAAAATCGGGGGCAGACGTGACCAAAGTCGCGGAAGGGATGGGTTTGGACAAGAGGATAGGCCGCGATTTTCTGAATGCGGGCGCTGGATTTGGTGGATTCTGTTTTCCCAAGGATTTAAAGGCTTTTATCGGGATATCCGCAAAACTCGGGTATGATTTTGGACTGCTCAAGGAAGTTGAAAAGATCAACGAGGAGCAGATGCTGAGGGTTGTCGAGAAGACCGAGGAACTCTTGTGGAATTTGCGGGACAAGAAGATCGGAGTCCTGGGTCTTGCTTTCAAACCAAACACCGATGA
>JBFEPB010000287.1:0-2893 GCA_041550295.1 bacterium
ACTGCCTGGACGTCGAACAATAATTGGCTTAACGTGGACTATATTCTACGGCGCGACTTGTTTGAATTCTATTCTCAGAGCGTGGCCAGTTCGAGTCAGTTCAGCCAGCGAATGATATTGCGCGGCAGAGAATACGGTATTTCACTTTACCTTGCCCGGCCGTGGGATATCATAACCAGTAAGATCGTGTCACCGCGCACAGCCAGGGACATCTCACTCGGAGTGGACACGAGCATCGACATCAGACACATTTTTGCGGTGTACAATATTGAAAAGAACAATACTCAATTCTGGCAGCATGTCGTATCCAGGGGTAGCTGGTTTTGCCCTGAGGACGCCTTCAGGAAGAAATTCCTGCAACTTCTCAAAGCCGCGCATGAATTGGGATACGCGGATCTGGAAATTTCACCTATTGCCCTTGAAATGCTGAGTTGATCATGAAGGATTTCATAGCAAAATTGAAGGAACAGAATGCCGAATTCGGCAATCATTATCAGAAATACATCAAGATCATCGAACGGCATCTCGATCCTTTAGTACAACGGCTCGAAGAAAACAAGAAAAGAGATGCCGTGCATATTCTCCATCCGACATTCGATTTCGAAACTCAACTCGGTATTGTTGCGAGTGTCGGAATAGACCGGCAAGAAAAACTCAATTTTATCAACACATTCTTTTCACTCCAGTTCCTACTGATGAACCGACAAGCCCTTGATCATCTAAGAATGGGTGTCATGGCATCGGCGGATAAGTATCCCGTGTACAAGAAATTCATGATTGACGCTGGCAACAATTTCCGCATGCTCACATCCCATTATATCAATCAATTACTCAAGTTATATCTGAAGGACAAATCATGCCCGGCATTCGTAATTCTCGGTGTCGGCACGAAAGCCGACCAGGATGATATTGACGTCGGCATAATCGACGATGGAACGGGCAACCGGCATGAATTCAATCGGGTCATTTCCCAGATCAGCCAGGAAATGTTGAAATCCGCAATCTCTTTTCATTTTCATCTCTCCGAGCATATCGGCGGCCAGTACTACTCGGCCTCGATCGAAGAATATAAGAAAGCGTTGAAGCATCAGATTGGCGATTATGTGATAATCAACGAGATGCTGAGTGGCGCAGTGATTACCGGTGACGACAATCTTTTCCAAGATTATCAACGAGAGATCATTGAACGCTATTTCTATCATCCTGATCGCGATAACAAGTATCACGAAGCATATTTGCGAGGCATACTCGGTGAGATCAGTTCACTACTTGCCAGACCTATTAGTTCGAGCCACATCAACTTCAAAGAAGATGGCCTGCGCATCATCAAGAACATAATATGTGCACAGAAAACAGTTCATGACGTAGACAAGGTTAACGCCTGGCAAATATTCGATGACCTCCGCGAAAAGAACCCCAAACGGCACCAAGCATACGACAACCTGGAAAGGTCATTGACTTTTTTTGAAGTTTTCCGATATCTGTATCAATTACTCGTCACCCAGGACGAAGAGATAGAACTCGATGCTGCCACATTGAAGAATATTCGCGCCGTAGCCAGAACAATGGGATACAGGGATCTGGGAAAATGTCATGCTGAAGAACACGTACTCGTTCACTATTATGAACACATACAGAATGTGCGTAATATCCTCCCCGCTCTGTTGGATGACCTGAAAGCACACCTCGAATCGAGTTCAATCTTCGGGACGATACTTGACCCTCAATATCCGGGCAATATTGCACAAGATTTTCTGACAAAATTCAAATTCTTCCGTGGCACTTCTTTTTGGGATGATATTCTGGATGACTTTGAAAGCGAGCCATTATTGGACCGTTTCATTAAGGATTTGAACTCCTACCCAACGGCGAAAAGAAAGAAATACATCCGGGGATATATCGAGTGGGTCAAGTACGACCTATATTCTTCCATAAAATATCTGACATCACTCGGGAGAACCAAGGTCGGCCATCCTTTATTTATGGATTTGAATGACCAGCTATTAGAAATACTCGATAATATGCCCGATGTAGCCAGAAAGATCTCCTATGTCTTCAACCGTTTTCCCAAACTCATCAATGAATATTTCTCACTAAACAGTGATGCCATCCTGGAGATTTATCAACGCCTCCTTGAAACCACCATCTACGAGAAAGAGATCGCCTCCATAATCGAACGCCTCAAAGCGCTCATCCAAATACATCTCTCGACCAGCGTGTTCTTCAAAAGGTATCTCCTGAAGGTCGCGGACCGATACCCCGAGACAATCCACCTCCTCGGAAGCCCGGCGCTTCTACAAGAATTCGGCGATGGTATCTACAGTGACATACAATCGATGCCGAGTACGCAAGAAAAGAAAGAAAAATTGGGTGACTACTATGACTTCGAAATGGTGCGTGCAGGGCTTGGAACACTGAACGGCCTACTTGCGCATGAAATAAACACCCAATACATAGAATTCTCAGATAAATATGTTCGTACGTTGTTTGAGATCTGTCGACAGGAGGTCGATGATCAATACACAAAACGTATCATTACCGATGATCTGCTGGCTATTTTTGCGGCGGGTGGTCATGCCCGCGAACAAGCATATGATGACGATTACGACATGATCGTTCTCCTCAACTCGGACAACCGTGAAATGCTTTCTTACTGCAACAAGATAATCACCAAAATGAATAGCGAGATAATAAAGCGCGGCACAATTCCTCATCACAGATTCGCCGATTATTACGGGAGGTACATCATCCTTCTCAGGGAAGTGGAACAATTGCTCAGTGAAAAACGGGATGATATTTTCATAGAAAAATCACAGATACTCGGCGCCCGCCTCATCGTCGGATCACACCGTTTTGAAAAAGAATTCTTCGACCGTATCATCAAACCCTACAT
>JBFEPB010000288.1:0-2890 GCA_041550295.1 bacterium
ATGCAGTCGCTGCCGCTTGACCCAACCTGCTCACCATCCCAATATTCTGAGAAGATTGGATCATCGAAGTATAACCTGTCGATGCTATCGAATATCCGATACGGACTCCAGCCAAACCATACGCCTTGGAAAAAGTCCGTATTACAATCATCGGAAGTCCTTCGACGACAAAACGCACGCAGCTTTCATAGAGTGGAGAGTGAACATAATGATGATACGCTTCATCAACGACAACAATAATGCCGGCCGGAAGTGAGTCCATGAATGTCCTCATGTCCTGTCGTTTAAAGACCGTAGCTAAAGGATTATTCGGATTCACCAGGGAGATAATTTTGGTCCTCTCTGTGATCGCATCGTTGATGAGATTTAGATCAATCACATAATTTTCATCCACCGGTACATGCACGACCGTAGCACCGTTCGCCGTCGCTTCAGCAGCCATTTGTGAATATGTTGGTGTGGCAGTGACCATTTCGTCACCAGCAAACAGAAAAGCATCTGCGACCAGACGGATCAATTCTGTTGCACCCGTCCCCGCACATATCATACCTGAACCTACACCGTGATGCTCAGCGATTTTCGCCTCCAGCGTCGAACTAAACCAGTCTGGATAGCGATGCCCCTCATATGCTGCCTGTCGCATCGCTTCGAGAGCAAGAGGCGAAGGTCCGAGGGGATTTTCATTGTAGCACAATCGGCCGAAAGTATCCCTGGACTCAGCGAATTCAAATGGCCGAGCCTGCACTCTGCCAATGCCCGGCAGATACACAAAACTCAGCCCTGCGACGGATGCTTTGAGGAACTGTCTGCGTGTTAGATTACTGTTATTCATGGGCAATCCCGGAGTAATTATAAGAGGTTTCTACGAGTTGTCAATGCACACGTTACCTGAAAAAAAGGAGGCCGGGGAGCTTGTCACTCCCCAGCCTCTGCGTCTTCCAGGTATTGATGATGTTGGTTCAGGCAGAGAAATATTATCTCAAAGAAGATTCCTCAAGGTCAATTGCTTCACAAGATTTTTATTGCCACGGAGTATACTGATATTATACGTTGTCCCCACTTCTGCCCTCATAAGCTCGCGCAGCGCGATGATGCCGTCAAAGTAATGAACATCGATTCCGTTAATGGATTTGATTATGTCTCCCTTCTGAAAACCAGCATCTTCTGCCGGTGTATCAGGCGAGACAAATACAACCTCAACATCATTTTCATCATTATAGTAAAATTGTATGCCGCTCTTTGGTCTCGGCAATTCGGCTCCGAAATTATCGCCTTTTTCCAGTATCACACGCTGATTCTTATAATCTAAATAGAGCACGAAATTCCTCAAAAGTGAGTTACCGATGTTTCCGATGACAATCTCTGAAGCAAATGCGCCTGTCCCTTCTTCCTGAGGTGTGCCGATCCAGGGTTCTTTTAGAGCAAAACCGCCGACCTCAACTGTTCTGTATTTGGATATCCTACTGATTGTAAAACCAGCTGCATCGCCTGCCATTACGTCAAAACCCTTTCTATCCAGCAAATCATTTGCCTTTGCGTAGGGATAGTGAAAATCAAGGTCAGGTGCCCCTATGTCCAATGTCCACGTACCGGAGTACTTACCATCAACCGTAACTGGAAGATTCAGCATGTTGCCTTGTAATGGTGACTCAAGGACTTCCCCCTTACCAACATATTCGAATTTCCCCGGATGATAAAAGGATAGCGTCTGCTTGGCGTAGTCGATCTTCGTTACAAACCGCGACAGAAAATCATAACCAAGAATGCCTACCACATCTAAGCCAAGAGCTTTATGAAACAGCTTTCGGAAATTGAACGCAACTACCTTCTGCCCATTGAACTTGATCCCGCCAACTGAGTAGGCTGGTATGGTTACAAAGTAGAAATCGACGACACCTGAGGCCCCTTGTCCCTTGACTGGCCCTTCAAACGCCAATCCTGCTTCCGCGGCGAAGCTTGAATCGATGACATTGACCGAAGCTCCGCAATCAAGCACCCAGAGCCTCTCTTTGCCCATTATGTTGACGGGCAGATAGATGTGATTCTCGATAAATTCGACTGGCGCATTTTCTGCACTGACGCCATCTTCAAAAACAAAATCCTCGACGTCCTCTGCCGGTGGTTCAAAAAGAGTATGGTCTATCTTGACCCCGAACCTGTACGTGGAATACTCGACCGAGGTTATTTCATTCGTGGGAGTTACCTTGACAACCTCTTTGAATGGCACAGCAAAGCCATCAACTTTGCGGAAATCCGAATAAGAAACATGTACTTCGTTATCGGGTTTTATGATCTGCGTTTTCATAAGAAAGAAGCTGGATTTATCATAGAAATTAACCTGGATATCCTTATTTATGCTATTCGCGATCTTCACCACATAACATTCACTTCCCTCCAATTTCTCCACACCTTCGAATGTCAGAGTGAAAAATTCTGATTCGGGATTCACGTATTCATATTGTTCCATCAGTTTTCTAACCTCGCGCTCCTTCAAGGTATGTTCGTCTCTTCTGATCAACAATTTTCCATTTGCATCAACATGCCAGCTTGCCTCGCCATTGTCCCCTGACACCTCACTGACTACTTTGAGATCTGTCTCCTGCCTTAATTTCAGCGGACGTTCGCTCCACTGCTTGAACATGCCCTCGAGCCCAGCCCCCTCGATGATGATCCTGCCTTCTTTGTACATCGTTGCCTGTGCCTTCAGGTTTTCCAACCCGCCAATTGCTTCAAAGTGTTTCTGAAGGATCTGATACGGATCAGACAGTGTTGTCTTACTGTAAGTCGGCGCCGTTAAAACGAACAAAGCCAGTATGATTACTGGTACACATATTCGCAATTGCATGATTATCTCCTTTCACCAAGGCATACTACCGTTTTCTCGATCGGC
>JBFEPB010000289.1:0-2888 GCA_041550295.1 bacterium
AAGCAGCATAACTATTCAACGTATCCTGAGTCGCGTCCTCTCCCGCTGCACGAATCTGCTGTAGGATGAGCTGCAGCACCGTCACCCATCCCTCGGAGAACTCGGCAATGCGTTTCACATCATCCTGAGCAACCCTGAGCCCATAGACCATATTCAGGAGTGATTGTATTTCTTCGTAGCTAAAACGCAGACTTTCCTTATCTATCTTCAGCAATTCCTGCTTGGCCAGGAGGTACGCGAGGTTGATATTCGGCACGGCGCGAGACGAAATTATTAAATGAAGATTCTTCGGCATATGGCGAAGGAAATAGTCAATCGCAGCGCATATTTTGCGATTATTCTGAAGATAATGGAAGTCATCGAGGATTATGTAGAATTCTTTCTTTGTGCTCTTAACGAATTGATTGATGAAGGTACCGACCAGGATATCGACATTGCCAATCTGAGGAATGAGCTCCTCGATCGCTTTACCAAAATGAGCGTCATGTTTTCTCACTCCCGCAACCAAATAAGTAAAGAATGTCGCCATGTTGCTGTCGGTATCATCAAGATCATAGTAGACAACAGGCAGTGATTGCTCGGCGCAGAACTGAGCGAGCAATGTAGTCTTGCCGTAGCCTGCATCCGCGCTCAGCAGCACAAGCTTCTTATCAAGATTATCACGCAGGAGATTCAACAATCGATCCCGACGCAAGATCCTGCCTTTAACGCGTGGCGGTTCCAGTTTTGTTTGTATGATCAGGTTCGACTTCTTCATCTTATCTACACCACCGGTTCTCGCCATCAGTGATCATGTCAAATTCTCCCTATATATCTTTGTTGCTTCAGTCGGTGGTGTGGAGATATTAAGATCCAAAAGCGTCTTCGTCAACAGCTGGTATTGTCGCTGTACGCCCTCTGGATCCCCCAAGGCAGACAGGCAGCGCATGATACCGATATGAACCGTCTCATCATATCGGTCAATGCTCAGAGCGCGCCGGTATAGCGACAGGGAATTCTCAGTGTCATTCAGATCGTAGCATAATTGTGCTGATCTCTCCAGCACATTCAACATCATATCCCGGTAGTAGGACCTCATATTCGAACACCAGTCTTCGGCCATACCTTCACAGAAATCGCCTCGATATAAGTCCACCGCATCACTATATAGTCGCATGCTCTGCAGCCGGTTCGTAGATTCCTTGGCCATTGCTTCGTGAACTAATGATTCGAACTCTGTAGCATCGCGTTTTATTGTCAGGTGTGGATTTAGCTTATAAGAGTCGTCGTGGTAGATGATCGGATTGATCGATCCGAACCGGGTCCCGATCATGCGACGGAGGACTTTCCTCAGCGACGATATTTCCACCTGCAGGCTACGTGTGGCCTGATCGATCTTCTTATGCGGCCAGCACATCTCAACCATCATCTCCTTTGTACAGCCTTTAGGGTGGTTCATATTGAGTGCGACAAAAATAGCCCTCGTGCGGGTTGTTCTCCATCGCGGCGTTATCAAGTGTCCATCGGCATCTCTTATTTCCAGGAGACCAAAGAAACGGCATGCTAGATCAAATCTGTCACGTTCCCCGTCTAACTGCTTTACGGTATCGCGAGCCTTGGCGCTATCGACGAGTTTGATCACATCAATGACGAAATCCTTCAAGTAATCCTGTTCGAGTGCCAGCTCGAAAAGCCTGATATCGGTTCTTCCTTGCAGCGCCAGATATGTCTCGAGTCTGTAACGCTGGGCGACTTCGAGGCATCTCTTGAAAAAATCAAAGGCCTGTGAAACTTTCCTGCTTGCCAGCGCGTTCTCACTCAGCGCATAGTAGATCGCCGTAACTTGAACCGGATCATATACCTTATCGGCAATCTGCAGCGCTTTTTCGAGCGAGGCCTGACCTTCAGCCAATTTATCCTGCGCGGTCTCGACCCGACCCTTGGCGATCAAAAATGCAATGACATGCTGTGGTATTTCCTGACTATTCGCCATTATCGATTCAGCAAAATCTAACTGCTTGCTTGCCCGGGGGACATCTTTTAATTTCAAGTACGTGTCAACGAGATCAAGCGCCGCATAGAGATCCGTGATCTTCATGTCGCTCTGTATATTGTACTCTATGACCTGCTTAAATAAATTTATTGCGCCCTCGAGGTCACCCTGCAGGATGCTCACCCTTCCTCTCAGCAACGTCAAGAAACCGTTCAAGTAGCGCTCGTTGTATTGCTCGGCAATTGATTCTGAAAGTTCGATATAGTGAAGTGCTCTCGACCCATTGCCTTTGTCAGCGGCAATCGATCCTAAATTACGGTAGGTGTAAGCCAACTCAAGGGGATACATCTGACTCTGGAATTTCGCTACAATCTCAATGAAGATTCGCTCCGCCTCTCTGAAATCGGACATGTTGTAAAACAACATACCCTGCTTATGTAGCGCTTCACATTCTAATTTGGGATCCTTGAAGGCACGCGCCATCTCGAGCGTCTCGCTGAGCACGCGCCGGGCCTGCCGGAACCTACCCAGCACCCGGTATGCCGTACCAATTTGCATTTTGACTTTCACTTTGTCACGCGAGCGCCTTTTGCCAACCAGACTATCAGCCTTCTTTGCGTAGTATAGTGATTTCGCCGTCTGCATGAGACAATGATATGCGGTACATTTCATGCAGTAAGCCTTGAAAATACCCTTGCGGTCGTTCGTTTTCCGCATGCGCCTCATTGCTTTTTCAATTTCCTTAAGACCCTGTTCGATTTTCATCAATTCAAAATACACAGAAGCCTTCTCAAGGCGAAGAAATGGATACTTGTCGACACAGGGTCCTGGAAGCTTCTCGGTGAACCCGAGGAAAGTTGAGAACTGGCCGGACGAACACCAGTGTGCAGAATACTTCTGCAGTATTTTCGCGGCG
>JBFEPB010000290.1:0-2883 GCA_041550295.1 bacterium
GGGTCTCAATATCGTATATGACTGTATTAACGTACCTCAAGCCGCATTGCCGGCTCTGGAATCGGTTGCAGTGTATATCGAATCACTTTTCAGCGATGATGTAACGGTCACTATCAACATGAGTTTTGCTTCCCTCCCGGCGGGAGTTCTCGGCCAATCCATCAGTTACTACGCGGGCGCGCCATCCTGGGATGTAACCCGCTCCAGCCTGATCGCGGACATGGATAGTGATGACTCGATTCAAACCTGGCTTCCTTCGGGCAGTACCATACCGGTCCGCTACACGTACACAAACGCAACCGTCACCAACGAAGACCGCGTCTACGTCTTGGTCGCACCATACAATGCAGCGATCGGGACTTTTTCCGGCGATGCAGCTTCAATCACCTACAGCACGAACTTCACCTGGGACTACGAACCATGGAATGGCATTAGCGGCTACTGTTTCCAATCAGTCGTCGCTCACGAGATCGGCCACGTCCTTGGCTTCGTGTCGAATGCCGACGGTTATGGTAATGATATCGATCTGCTCGACATCTACCGGTTCCAGCTTAGCGACGGCACCGGTAACTTTAACCCGGATACCTGGTACGATTTTCAGAATACGGCGCGCATGGTCGACATCTCATCAGGAACTGATGATGTCAATTCTGATATGATCGCCGTCGAGTACCGCATGTCTGATGGTGATCCATGGCAAGCTTCCCACTTCAGCCAGGGCTATGTCGCCGCGATCATGCAGCCTGCAATGAGCAGCGGACAAACTTACTATCCTCATTTTTACCGGACACCGGACCGAGCCATGTTCGATGCGGTCGGTTGGGATTACCTGATGTCTTATTATCTGACCCTGAACATATACGGAATCGGTACTGTCACTGCAGATCCTTCCATACCTTCTTACCCGGCAGGAACTCTGGTCGAAATCACGGCAATACCTGACGCGGGATGGGATTTTATATCCTGGAGCGGCAGCCATTCAGGCACTGCCAACCCTGATACCATTATCATGGATAGCGATAAGATCATTACGGCAACATTCGCGACGACCAATTGCACGTTGACCGTGAATATTATTGGAAACGGCACTGTAATACAAGACCCGAATCTACCCTACTACCCCCGTGGCTCAAGCGTGATCCTAACCGCGGTTCCTGACTCGGGTTGGACTTTTCTCTACTGGAGCGGTAATCTTGGAGGCACACAGAACCCGGATACGATCATCATGAATGGCGACAAGACAGTCAATGCCTATTTCGGATCCACCGGTGTGGAAGAGGGCCATTTGACCTCGACTACTGGTAATCACTTCAGCATAACGCCCAACCCATCTAGCGGCACGGTGAGTATGCGATATCAGACCACCAACCCAGCAGCTCGCGTGGATCTCTTGATCTATGATGCGAGCGGCCAGCTCGTAAGGTCCTTCTACGGCGAAGCGAGTATTCCGAACCAAGAATATGAATTCCTGTGGCAAGGTGATGACAATGCCGGACGGAAATTGCCGGGCGGCGTATATTTTGCGAAACTAAGAGCTGGCGAGTATATAGAAACGGTCAAAGTACTCATGATAAAGTAGGGAAACAAGAATGATAAACGGGGAAGTGGTCAGCGTACTGCTTCCCCGTTTTTCTTAACTACCCCTGTAGCGTAAACGATGATCAGTTCACCGTAAACTAATCTGGTAATAGGGAATAGTGCCTACGCAAAATAGAACTGCTCGACCCGGCGGGCAATGATATCCCAGCGATATCTGCTTTTTATATCTTTTAGCCCTTGGGACACCAAATTCTTCCTCAGTTTGCCGTCCTGCAACACGTGCAACAATGCCGCTGCATATCCTTCTGGATCAGCCGTATCAACCAGGATGCCGTTGCGTCCACTATAAATGACTTCATTGTAGCCAGCGATGTTTGAAGCTACAACAGGTACGCCTGATGCCATCGCTTCGATCAGTACCAAGCCAAAGGACTCATTTCCCTCGGCCGGCGAGGTGAAGACCGTGCAAGACCGGAAATATTTTGCAAGGACCGAGTTAGACACTGCGCCCTTGAATAGAATCGAATCGTCGATGCCGTAACTGGCTGCCATCTTCTTATATTTTGAGATCCTGTTACCACCGCCAACGACAAAGATCCTGGTATCGGGCATCTTTTCTTTGACATGCACAAAAGCCTTTAGCAACCTTTGCAATCCCTTTCTCGGATCCATCCTACCCACGAACAGGATCGACCCCCTATCCATTTCAGGATACTTGTCACCGACCGGCGAAAATCTTTTCACATCTATACCCAGAGGCACAATATGGTAATCGCCTGGAACGTACATTTCATTCGTCCGCTGGGCTTGTTTTGAGATGGCGATCCGCACGTCTATCTTATCATACAATCGCTCAAAAATCTTCCTGAACAAACCGCTGCCAAATCCTGTCACTCTCTCCGATGACGTCAGGAAAGTGGATACGGTCCGCGTGTTGGAGTATTTCAGCGCAAAGTATGACAAATTAGGGAAAATAGGACCGTTGAGATGAATAACGTCATACTGGCAGCCCTGTATCAGACGTTTCATCTTCGCCGGTATGTTAAAACCAAAAGGAACTGTTGCATAGGATCTATTAAGCGGAACATAGACAACCCTGCCGACTCTGATCACATCATACTTGCTGTCTTCCCTCTTGCCGAACGAAGTTGCGACGATATCTACGGTATGCCCCAACCCGCGAAGTGTACAACTCAAATTGTGTACGTATTCAGATACACCAGAGGGGTAGGGGTAGTATGCATCCGTAACCATAAGTATTCTTAACGATTTCTTCTCATTCATTTTTGCACACCATTCTACTCTCCTGAAAATTGCCTAGCTATTCTAAGTAGGTACGGAAGA
>JBFEPB010000291.1:0-2876 GCA_041550295.1 bacterium
CGACCACGGACGCCAGCGCAAATTTCGACGATGTACAGCTCATACCCTGATAGCCTGCATTCGGAAATATAAGAGTAATCATGGCAACCTTTCTTATCCATAAGGAAGATGACGATACACGGGTAGTAAGACTGGAAAAACCCCGTATTACACTCGGACGGCGTGCGGATAATGATATTGTGCTCGACGATATTTATGTCTCACGGATTCACGCCGCCGTGGAAAGAAGAGGTATTTTCTATTATATACGCGATGAGCGCAGCCGATTCGGCACTTTCATCAATGGCAGCCGTGTTACCGAAACACGCCTGGACTATGGCGATGAGATCCAGCTTGGCAATACCATAGTCACCTTCGTCGACGAAGAAAGACTGGATCAGGTGCCCACAGTGAAAAAGCCGGCACGCCTCATCGGTACACAAATAGACATCCCGGCGAAAATCGAAATGATAAGGAACGCGCTAGGCAAGAGCACAACCACAACAGATATTATCGGATCACTAGATGAGATCGAAAACTACTGCCAGCAGTATCAGGAAACCCTCACCGAAGTTGAGAAACTAAAGGAGATCGCCTCGACCCTCTGTGAGGTAGGAAAGATCATAAATTTTGTCTTCGATCTTAATGTTCTGCTCAATCTGCTGATGGATCTGGCCATCAAGATATTGCAGGCTCGACGCGGTTTTATCATGCTCTATGACAAAGAATCCAATAACCTCAAGGTCAGGGTGGCAAGAAACATGGGCGGCGCACTCGAACCTGACAAAGCACCCGACATCAGCCAGAGTATTGCATGGCAGGCTTACAAAACCGGGAAACTGGTTAGTACCGAAGACGCAACCAAAGACGAGAGGTTCAAAACTCAGGAAAGCGTTATCAGCTATGCGATCGGTTCGGTCGTATGTGTTCCTCTGATTTCAAAGGAAAAGGAAAGAACGGGGATAATATACCTCGACAGTCCGGTCGCCCAGAAGAAATTTGACCGTGATGACGTAGAGTTCATGCTTTCGTTTGCCAATCAGGCGGCAATTGCCATCGAGAACGCCCAGTTATATGAGAAAGTGAAAAAGGAAGAAAGAATACGTGAGCGCCTGCAGCGGTTCTTTTCACCCAGCGTTGTCGGCGAGATCATGTCAGACAAAAAAACCATATCCCTGGGTGGAGAAAGCCGTACAGCAACGATCCTATTCAGTGATATTCGTGGTTTCACCTCCCTGACCGAACGAATACCCACTCTCAGATCGGTCGAGATCCTGAACGATTTTCTCAGCAGCATGTCTGAGGAAGTATTCGCGCATGAGGGAACGCTCGACAAGTACATTGGCGACTGCGTAATGGCGATATTCGGTGCTCCTGTCACCCATCCTGACGATGCTCTGCGGGCAATAAAGACTGCCCTTGGTATGAAAACACGCGTGCAGCAACTGAGGGAGCAATGGCGCGACAAGATAGACGTATCAATGCGCGAGTTATTCGAGATCGGTATCGGAATCCACACCGGCGAAGTCATTGCCGGCAATATCGGCAGTATCGAGCGGATGGAATACACAGTCGTCGGTACCGCCGTGAATCTTGCGTCACGGCTCGAGAATGCAGCAAAGCCGGGCCAGATACTGATCAGCCGGTCGACTTACGCGTGTACAAAAGAGTTCATAGAAGCGGTAAAACTTCCGCCGGTCGAGCTCAAGAACATCAGCCGTCTCGTGGAAGTATATGAAGTAACCGGACTGAAGACATGATGCACTGGAAGAACATGAGAATCAGAGAAGCGGTGAAGCGAGAAAGACAAGAAATTCAGAAGTTAATAAGATGAGAAGCTGAGAAAAACAACGTTAATAACGATCTAAATGTTTTCCTGTATCCAGAATCCAGTATCGAGTATCAACGTTATTAACGTTCTAACGATCCAAACAATACAAACGTTATCAAGCATCCAGCGCGAATTCTGTCCAAATCTCTGATTTGGCGCAACAGAATTCAGTGTCCCGAAGAATGAGGGGCATCCAGTATCAAGGTTAGAAAAGATCTCAGCGATACAAAAGCTATCCCGTATCTAACGATCTTAACGTTACAACGATACGGACGTATTTTTTCCCAGTGTCTCCCGTGCGACACAATCAGTTTTGCGTGTAGCATGTAGCGTGTAGCGTAAATTGACTCTTGACAAATTACGAATCTTATGTAATATTTGCCAATGATAATACTACTTTTGCTCGGACAAATAATCTCGACGACGAAGGCAGGGAATGTTCTTTTCACCAACATCCCAACAATAGAATGCACGAATCTGCCCAATCGCGAGGTGATCTGGGCTGAATACGATCATATTATCAAACACTATTGCCAGCTTTACGACGTCGATCCTGAACTGGTAAAAATAGTGATCCGTAAGGAATCCGAGTTCAATCCACGCGCCGTTTCAAGCAGCGGAGCGATTGGACTCATGCAGTTGATGCCCGAGACAGCGCGTAGCCTGGGGGTCAAAGATCCTTACAATGCCAGAGAAAACATCAAGGGCGGAGTCAAGTATCTAAGCCATTTGCTCGGCGTTTTCAGACAAGATCTCGAACTGACCCTCGCCGCATACCACGCTGGACCCGGATTGGTACGAAGGCTGAACCGTGTCCCGCAAATTCCTGCTACGATGGAATATGTAGATTATATTTTATCGAGGTATGGTCGTGGGCGCAAGAAAAATCCGGTCTACTTCTCAATTACCGCAGACGGCACACCGCACTTCACTAATCTGCCTAAATAGATCTCATATCTTCCGGGCAATTACACCAACCGAGAGAACAGTATAAAGGAACAACCTTTTTTCTCTAAGACGCTCTTGTAGCCGGTACCACGACTTGGTTAATGAGCCCAACCAACCC
>JBFEPB010000292.1:0-2871 GCA_041550295.1 bacterium
CATGGTTGCTGAAGGTGCCCCAACCGCCAAAGCGGTTAAACAACTGTCAACGCAGCACGGCGTAGAAATGCCGATTTGCGATGCAGTATATAGTATTCTGTACGAAGGTCAAGCACCCAGAGCGGCGATCAGCAATCTGATGCGCCGGCCTCTAAAAGGTGAGTGAGCATTGCACGTATTAAAGGAGGAACATGGCTGAAAAAGAATTCTACTCAATCAAAGAAGTGGCTGATCTGCTCGAATTGAAGCCTTACGTACTACGTTATTGGGAAAAAGAATTCTCGATATTGAGACCCAAGCGGAATCGAGTGGGACGTCGTTACTACACGAAGAAAGACATTGATATCGTCCGGATGATCAAGAACATTTTACACGAGCAGGGTTATACGATTGCTGGTGCAAAAAAGAAGATCATCCAGATCATCGAAGGACCTGAGCAGTTGTCACTGCCCCTGAAAAACAGAAATAAATTCCTTCGTGAAATGAAGGACGAGTTGACGAAAATAGGCAACCTACTGAAATAATCGTCCCCTGTATCGTCTGTACTCAATATTAGTAATTCCTAACGGCGTTTGTAGCTATTGTTCGGTCAGGGCGGTCAGTTTCTGCGTAGCCTTGCTTTTCATGAGATGGGATTCAGCGATCATATTGGCGCGCAGATAATACTCTTTGCCCTTCGAGATATCACCGATTGCCACCGACGCATCGCCGGCAAGGATCAGGGCCTGAGCAGCATCTTCTCTATTCTGTGTGTACAGTTCGCAAGCCTTCAAGTAGTTGCGCCGCGCATCAAGGAACTCCTCTGATTCAAAATGCAGGTTCCCGATTTCCATGTAGACTTCGGGGTGATCACCAACTTCTTCGGTCAATTCAAGAAGAATATTTATCGCCGTACGGTAATCGCCTTCATCCTTCAACGCGCGAGACTTCAACATGTATGCATCTATCTTATAGGCCGATCCGGGGTATTCGCTAATCAATCTCTCTGTCATTGCTATGGATTCCTGATTCTTCCCTAGCTGACTGTAGATCTTGCCGATTCTCAGCATCGCGCTCTCCCGGTGAATGTCGGAGTCAAGTAGTAGATTATAGTAATAAAGTGCAGAATCATAGCGCATCTCCTCAGTCCACAGCGCCCCAAGTTCGCTGGCCGCGTAAAGACGGTATTCTACGGCACTTTCGCTGTTCAGCAGAGATCGAAGGGAGGCTAGAAGCTGGTTTCTATCGCCCATCGCCTGGCACACCTGTATTCTTTGCATCAAAGCCTCCACCTCAATTTGATTCCCCTTATTGTCCTCAATAGTCTTATCCAGCACGTCAATACTCAAATAGTATTCACCTTTATCATAGTATATGTTAGCGATACGCAGCCTCACTCTGTCGGCTAGCATGGATGTTGGATTTTCTCTAACGTATTTTCTCAATGCATCAACCAATGATGCATACCTCCCCAAGTGATATTTGGTTTCGTAGATTCTCAAAGTGACTTCCGCTGCTATCCGTTCGGATGGAAAATGATCTTGCACGCGAGAGTACGCCCCCAACGCATCACTGTATTTGCGCATGCTGAAGTAGGAATTGCCCATGCCCTGGAGAGCAGAAGCGACATAAGGCGATGATGGAAAGGAATCTACCAGTTCCTTCCAGAATGCTACGGCATTATCATACTCCTCACGCTTGAAATTGATCGAGGCAAGTATGTACAGGGTACGATCCGCATATGGTGATTTCGGAAACCTTTCAACATGATGCAGTAATTTCTCCTCGGCCTTACTCCACAGCCCACGGAAATATTCGGTCCTTCCTTTGAAGAACAGAAATGCATCAACCGAATCCGAAAGATCCCGCAAATAAACGATCGCTGAATCATATTTTGTCTCTTCACTCAATATTCTTCCCAGCAAGAACTTTGCATCATGATCATCAGGCATTAACTCAAGATATTTCTTCAGATATTCCTTAGCTCTACGCATCTCCTGTAGTAACGCAAGTTCTTTCCCCGCCTCGAAAAGCCCCCATCGTACGAGGGCATCATCCTCGCCACGTCCGATGACGTTGTCTAACAAAACGATGCTTTCCCTGTATCTACCCATCCTTGCATAACAAAGGGCCATTCCAATATCCCGGTATTGCTCGAACCCACCGATCTTTTGATACAGTTCGAGCGCTTCTTCATATTGCTTTTCGGCAAATCGGCGTCGTGCTTCGCTTAGCATCTGGTAATCCGACATGTATTCTGATATCCGCTGCCGTTCGACAGGATCGGGTATCATTTGCAGGAGATCCACGGCCTCAGCGATCTTACCTTGATTGACTTTTACCAGGACAAGATAATGATATGACTGCCAGACATCACTTCGGTAACTATTGAAGTTCTCAAAAAAGCCTTCTGCCTTCTCATACTCACCAAGGCGGTAAAAAGCAACGCCGAGGTAGTAGTGCGCCTCAGGTGCCACTCGTTTGATGTCTTCGAACAGTTCAATACTTTCCTTAAAATCTCCCTGCACAAGCCGGTGAAGCGCAGTCTTAAAATAGTTTTCATAACTTGGGGAGATGAGCAGCTCGATTTCAAGCAACCTCAGCTCGTCAATCTCTTCTCCTATTATTATACCGGAGAATAACAACAGACCCATCAACAATAATCCCTTACTCAAGAGGCACCTCATCGGTGTATACTATCTTCAGTTTTTGTGATTCGGCATCGAAGAGAAACTGTATTTCATAGCCAGCATACACGGGATGCTCACCTATTCGTGCAAAATACCTCAACAACAGCAATCCGTTTGCAGTATCCACTGCTGCGTACTTGAATTGATAACCAAGATGAGGTATCTCATAGAACCTATCGCTTATAACATCAAGGACAACAAA
>JBFEPB010000293.1:0-2844 GCA_041550295.1 bacterium
ATGCAGGACATCGAATTCACAATTGAAAACGGCAAACTCTATATGCTCCAGACAAGGGTCGGCAAGCGAAACGGGCCGGCCGCGGTGAAAATGGCAATGGACATGCTTAAGGAGAAAATGATCAACAGGGAAGATGCAGTCAGCCGCGTCACCCCAAATCAACTCGATGAATTACTCCACCCGATGGTCGATCCGCAGTCCGAGATGAGCACGAAACCAGTTGCCAAAGGCTTACCCGCCGGACCGGGTGGTGCCACGGGGCAGATCGTGTTTTCGTCCAATGACGCGGTGGAATGGACCAAACAAGGCAAGCATGTAATTCTGGTACGTGAGGAAACAAACCCTGAGGACGTTGAGGGTATGCGTGCTGCCCGGGCCATTCTTACGGCGAGAGGTGGTATGACATCCCACGCGGCACTCGTTGCGCGTGGCTGGGGCAAATGCTGCATAGTTGGTTGCAGCGATCTCACCATCAACTACGAGAAAAAAGAAATGTCTCTGGCAGGCAAGACCTTCCGCGAAGGCAGCTGGATAACTCTGAACGGCACCAAGGGAAACGTTTATGAAGGGCAGCTTCCGATGATAGCCGCGGCTGAGGAAAATGTGTTGCTCAAACAGTTCCTAAAGGTATGTGATTACATTCGCACGCTCGGCGTCCGGGCAAATGCTGATACACCTGAAGATGCACGCCGGGCGAGGAATTTCGGTGCCCAGGGCATTGGGCTCATGCGTACCGAGCATATGTTCTACGGTAAGGGCTCGGAGGAACCGCTTTTTAGATTGCGCAAGATGATCGTATCCAAGACACAAGAAGAAAGACGCAAGGCACTCGAGGAACTTTACCCCTATGTCAAGAAAGATATCAAGGGCGTCCTCGAAGCAATGAATGGTCTACCCGTTGTCATGCGTTTGCTTGACCCCCCGTTGCATGAATTCGTGCCCCGGGAAAAAAGCAAGCTCGAACAACTGGCCAAGGATCTGAATATATCGCTCGAGGAATTGATGCAGCGCGCCGAGGCACTGCACGAATCCAATCCAATGATGGGCCACCGCGGCGTCCGGCTGGGTATTACCTATCCAGAGATCACTAACATGCAGGTACGGGCGATACTTGAGGCGGCAGCAGAGTTAATAAAACAAGGGAAAGATCCGTATCCAGAGATCATGGTGCCGGTCGTTGCTGAGGCGAAAGAACTTCAGAGCCAGAAGCAGATCGTCGACGAGATCTACAAGGAAGTACTCTCAAAATACGGTCTCAGAAAGATCAAATACATGTATGGAACAATGATAGAAATCCCGCGGGCATGTATCGTCGCTGATAGGATTGCACGGTCGGTCGAATTCTTCTCATATGGCACGAATGATTTGACCCAGATGGGGTTCGGATTTTCGCGCGACGATATCGGTGGTTTCCTTGCCGAATACATTAAACAGGGGATTCTTCCGGAAGATCCGTTCCAGAGCGTTGATCAGTCCGGAATCGGTGAATTGATAAGGATCGGCATAGAACGTGGACGTAGAACAAACCCTGCGCTCGAAATAGGTATATGTGGTGAACACGGTGGTGATCCGCGTTCAGTGCACTTCTGCCATCAGGTAGGCATGAACTATGTTTCCTGCTCGCCCTTCCGTGTACCGATCGCGCGTCTGGCTGCGGCTCAAGCGGCTCTGATCTACAACAAACGCAAGAAAAGCTCAAAAAGAACAAAGTCAAGACCAAAGAAAAAGTAGTAACACGGTGACTCCGGGGCCGGCATCAGCATCAATCCTGGTGCAGGCCCTTTTCCTTTACCGTGTCTGTCAGAAATAATACCGAATTCATCCTCCCGCAATGATAGAGGTGTTCTCCTTGACACATTCACCGGTCGTTCGATCCGTATATTAGCAGTGATCAACATGCTCTCCGATATCGCCGCGATCGGCTTTTTTCTTTTCGAACGATACTACCACAGAAGCGCATAAGGAGTCTTTCACAACATCATGCACGGCTGGATGTTGTAGGGATACATGAAAAAGAAACGCCGCTCAACCTGATGCGCGGCGTCTGTTCAGGTGGTAAAGAAAAGCAGATGAAATTATACTACTTCTCGTTCTCCTCCATTCTTGACTTCAGTTCCTTCAAGACCTCGATCGCCTCGTCAATCTTGCGTTCATCGATCAGTTTACCTACCTTTGCCTTGTACTCCACCCTCAGTGCACCATCACCTGAAGCGCTGAGGCTGTCCATATCAAATTCGTGCATACCTTCGGTCCTGAACTCCCTCAACGGTTTCTCCTCGTCGCCGACCTCATCGTCGGGAGACGGCTCGGCGACCGCCGGTGTACCACCCGGGGTGAGTTCACGCACTTCAAAGTCGGTTAGCTTCTCTTCGGGAGCCTCTTTCGTCTCCTTGTTCCTGATGATAGCATCAAATACCGACCTCACCCTTTTCTCTTTTCTCAATCTATCGATAATATCCATAGAAATACCTATCCCTCGATCTTACCTTCTTTGTAAAGCTTTACTGCCTCTCTCGCTTCTTGATTAGAAGGGTCGATCTGAAGGGCCCGGTTATACGCCTTTAACGCTTCCTCGTACCTCTCCAGTTCGATCAAAGCCTTACCCAGATTAACGTAAGCACCAACGTTATTCACGTTTTTCTTCACAGATTCCTCAAAAGACAAGGCTGCTTCATTCACATTCTTCATTCTCAAATAAAGTAATCCAAGATTATTGTGCAACTCAGAGAACTCAGGCTCTATTTTTATGGCTTCAAGGTAAGTTTTCTTTGAATCATCATACTTACCCAACTCAGCCAGCACCAGACCTTTGACATTAAGGTATTCTGCGGTTTTGTCGATCTC
>JBFEPB010000294.1:0-2836 GCA_041550295.1 bacterium
CTGGCCTGTACCCTTATCCCGTCCTGCTGGAAATTTTGCACGACGAGTCCCTGAATTGTATTGTTGGATGAGTATACATGTATGCCGTGAGCTGCACCAGCATTCATGCCGTCGATCACGATCAACAGATTGGCCGTCGATGGCGGATTCGCTCCTGCCCAGGTTCCGGGCTGCGAAAGCCCATCGATCAGCACTCCTGCCTGATCAGTGAGCACCGGCAATTGCATAACTACTGGAATGACAAAGGGTCCCGTACCGGCAATGTTGAATATGATTGTATCCGGCCCTGGATTGAAATTGGCTCCGTTCATGCACCATCTCAAACTGCCAGGGTTGTTATCGTCCGGGATGGTTCTGTTGACCGTATATGTAGCAGATTCTAAGGTATTAGGAATGATACATAAAAATATCAATGTGTAGCAAAACAAAGTGCAGATCCACCATCCCCTGCAAAACATCATACTTGCATATTTCATACAACCTCCCTTGCACTTGACTTAATGGAAGTATAAAAGAATATCTCAAGATGTCAAGTCACAAAAAATAGATTTGCCGAAATTTATGCTTTATGCAGAGCAGGAGTCTGTTATGTGATCAAGGGATCATGCACGACCGTATATCTCATTCATCGAGCGTAGCCTCGCAACCGACACAGACTCTGAGTAATCAGTTGCCAACCGCCAGCGCCAGTTGCCTTTGATGGTTGCAGGACGGTTCATGTGCGCAATGCTGCCTAATCCCAATATGTCCTGCATGGGAATAATTGCCGTATTTGCCACAGACATCATGGCAAGGCGGAGGAATTCTTCATGCACGTGCTGCGCGCTGACTTTTCTTCCAAGATAGGAATATAACCTTTGTTTTTCCTTGAGCGAAGCCTCATTCTCGAACCAACCCCGCACCGTATTATTGTCATGAGTACCGGTGTACACCACGCAATTCTTGATGTGGTTGTGCAGCAAATACGGATTCGCAGCAGAGCCGTTCCCAAAGGCAAACAGAAGAACCTTCATGCCAGGTAGTCCGAATTGTCTAATGATCTGCCGGACATCAGGTGTGATCGTCCCAAGATCCTCAGCGATCAACGGCAGAACCGGGAATTTTCTATACAGTGTCTTCAGGAAATCTGCGGCCGGTGCTTTTACCCATTTCCCGTTTTTTGCCGTCTTAGCGTGCGAAGACACTTGCCAGTACGCAACAAGACCCCTGAAGTGATCTAACCTGATACAATCAAATAGAGATAGATTATGTGCAACCCGGTCTACCCACCATCGATATCCGGTTCTGCGCATCACGTCCCAGTCGTACACAGGATTACCCCATAACTGACCGGTATCACTGAAATAGTCCGGTGGTACACCTGACACGAACCGATGTTTCATGTCCTTGCCCAGTTTGAAGATGCGGGGGTGCGACCAAACATCAGCACTGTCGAAATCAACATATATCGGCATATCGCCGATGATCCGGATCTTCCTCCTCGCAGAATACGCCTTCAGAGCGTGCCATTGCTCAGCGAAAACGAATTGTAAAAACTTCTCACGTTCAATGTCATCCTTGTATGCCTCTCTGAGCGAGGCCAACGTAGTTTTGTTCCTTTTTCTCCAATGAACTGGCCACTCAACCCAACTCTTGCCACCAGAACGGCGCTGTAGAACAATGAATAGGGCAAAATCATCTAACCAGGACCTGCTACGTCTACAGAATCGTAGGTAATTTCTACGGCCTGTTCCTGTTCTATCAAAAAACGAATAGGCCTTTTCGAACAACCGATCCTTGAAGCGAATCGCAGTTACGTAGTCGACTCTGCTCTTGGCAAAGTGCGGTATGCTCCGCAGGTCCTGAACACTCAAGTACCCGGCACTCTGCATCATTACCGGACTGATCAAATACTTATTCCCGGCAAACGCAGAAATGCAATCATAAGGCGAATACTCACCGCCACACTTCATCGCCGTCAAAGGCAGGATCTGCCAGTAACGCATCCCCGAGTCGGACAGGAAATCAACAAAATGATATGCTTCCGGACCCATGTCGCCGATCCCGAAATTCGAAGGCAGACAGGTTATATGCAGTAGCAGACCACTGCTCCGTGTTCTCAAAACATTAGCAGCGCGCCTCATCTCGAGACCCACTACCTTTTCTCCATTCTTTTGAAGAATATGACCGAAAGCGGAGGAAGGGTCACTCGTATTGAGTATCTTCTGCTGCGTCCCGGATCTCTATCCGCCTCTACACCACCGAAATTACCTTGCCCGCTGCCACCATATTCTTCCGAATCACTGTTCAGCAACTCGCGCCAATAACCAGGTTTTGGAACACCGATTCTGTAGCCATGTCTCGGAATTGGAGTGAAATTACCCGCAATCAGTATGCTATCTTTTGCATGCCGCGTTTTCCGCAAAAATATTATGATACTCTCCTGCCAATTACCGATATCTATCCACTCGAACCCGGTACTTTCGAAGTCCACGGCATGCAGTGCGCGTTCTTCTCGGTAAACACGGTTGAGCTCCCGAACCCAGCTACGTATACCCTCATGGGATAAATGTGCGCGAAGCGACCAATCGATTACCCGCTCATGATCCCACTCATGCCGCTGGGCGATTTCGTCGCCCATGAACAACAACTTCTTGCCAGGATGGGCAAACATGTATCCAAAAAGCAACCGTAGATTCGCGAACTGCCGCCAATCATCACCAGGCATTCGCCCCAATAGCGAATTCTTGCCATATACTACTTCATCATGAGACAGGGGTAGTACAAAATTCTCGGCGAAGGCGTACCAGATGCTGAAAGTCAGCTGTTGATGATGGTATTTCCTGTGAATCGGATC
>JBFEPB010000295.1:0-2824 GCA_041550295.1 bacterium
GAATTGGTAACCGGAGAGCCCTGTACTCGCAGTATCCCACGTAATGCCGGCGTCAGTGCTTTTGTATATATCATACGTGCTGCCTGCATACACGAGATCGGGTTCTGTAATACTCGTTGCGAGGGAAAATATGTACGTGATCGAACTCGGCGTGGCAAGCGTCCACGAATTCCCGGCGTCTGTTGAACGGTATACTCCGCTCAGATACGATCCCGCGTAGACAGTGTTCTGGTCGGTCGGATGCACGGCGAGTGCGCGTATTGAATAACCGTCATCGATACCCGAGGATTCATCGTAGAAACTGCTGCCGCCATTGGTCGATTTGTATACCTTGGGAATAACCGTCGACGTGTTTATACTTCCTCCGATATAAATAATGTCCGGATCCTGAGGATCTATTGTCAGAGAATAGCTGCTGCCGGCGTGCTGATTTAAAGTGTTTGCTGACCAGGTCTCACCTGCGTCGGTACTCTTGAAAAAAGTCATGACATAATTATTGTTCGAAAACGAATTGCCGGCAGCATAGAGTATTGAAGGTGTCACCGGATTAACCGTGATTCCACAAATTGCCTGGCCCGGGTAAGGATAGTCAGTCCAGGTCTCACCTCCATCAGTAGATTTGTACACTTCATACCAGGAGCCGATGTACACGATGTCAGGGTCCAGCGGGTCAACCGCTATTGAATTGGGATAATGCTCAATGATGCTTACACAATTCCAGGAAATACCGGCATCGGTTGATCGAAATATCTTGGCTGGAATTCTTGGTGTAGCAACGTACATGATGGCTTCATTCGATGGCGCGACGGCCAGTTCTCGTACCTCTCCGCCATCGGGTCCGATCGGTTCCCATTCTGCCAGCATGAGCAGCGGCATCATAAACAATGCAATGACTGCACTTACGGTGTGCATAAAACCTCCTAGTTTGCAGCGGGACTGTCCGGGACCGGAAGACGTTAGCAGATCGTGTCCCACCCGGTCTGTTCCTTTCAGGTGATTACCGACAGCGGGCAGATGGTATATTATACCATCTTATGATATATATATACCCAGTTATGTCAAGGTTGTTCGTGTTCGAAGATCCCGCCGCTGGTGTGTTCGTGTTGACACCTGTCAGATTCAAGCCTATACTATAGGTATGAAAGTAATACTCTGTAGTGTCGTTTGTCTCTTACTCTGCGTGGGCTGTAGTGATATGGAGGTCAAGTGGGTACAGGACATACAGCCAGCCGGTAGGGGAACGTACGTATGTAATGATATTGCCTCTGGGTACAAAGGAGCCGTGCTGGTGACCGGTTCGTTCTGCGGACCCGATCAAATCCCAAAATGTTATATAGCACAGTATAATGACAGTGGAGACTTGAAATGGCATCATGTCTACACGGGAGAGCCTGATGAGATAACATACGGTCTGGCGCTTGGGAAATATGGTCAGGCACTGGATACGACATCAGCGATCTATGTCTTGTGTCAGGCGCGCAGGTTAGGACAAGCCGGTCGAGTGGTCCTCTTAAAATATGATGGCGGGGGAACCCTGCAGTGGGAACGAACCGTAAAGAGCGGCATTGAAAACATGTATGGAGAACTCATGCTCGATATGTATGGCAATGTACAGGTATGTGCCTGGCTCAGCATCCTCGCCGAACCCGATAATATCTTTCTGGCAAAGGTTGACCCTGACGGTGATATCATGTGGTCGACCACCTATGCACATCCCTCATTTTATATCCGCGACGTGCACTTTGACATGAGAACCGGTGAACAGACGATTGTCGCTGGTATAGCAGACGTTTCGCAGAATCTTTTCTATCTCAGATACGGAGAACAGGGCGATCTGCTGACACTCAATATCGTTGATCTCGACGGGCAAGAGCAGACCTGTGCGGCGGTCAGGTTGGGTGCGAACGGCAGCGTATACCTTTCAGGAGCGAGCGAAAGTGATACATCGTACAAAGATTTCGTTACCGCAATGCTGGACGCGAAGGATAGTCTGGTGTGGGTGCAATACCATGATGGTGATAAGCATGACGATGCGGCGACGGCAATGGCTATCGACGAGGCAGGGAATGCCTACGTGACCGGTATGTGCACTGACGATCACGGTCGTACCAGGATCGTCTCTATAGGGTATGATTCAAGTGGCACCACGAGGTGGAAGAGTACCTACCGTGGAGCAAAAGACGAGAATGCTGTGCCCTATGCGCTCTTCCCGCCCTTTCTCGACCGCATGCGCAAAGACCAAGCGCGATATTTCTACCTGACCGGCAGGGTTGGCAATGATATTCTTATATTAAAACACGGGACAGGTGGTTTGTACACGTGGGCTCACAGGGAAAAGAGCGATCAGGGCAGCACGTACAGCCCGGTTGGAGTAGCGTATCACTCTCTGGCAATCGCGGAGACATCGGAACGAGGACCGTCTGCACTGATCTGCAGATACGGCAAAACAGAACAATGGGGCTGCGCCCGCTGGGATTGATCTGATGTAATTGTCTGTTGTTTACGAACGCTCCCCCTGGAGCTTAGATGGAGCTTAGAGTTGTTCAGAGACAATATTCACTACGACACTTCGACAATTCTCGAAGTATCGTATTACCACTTTTTCACGCGCATGCGCTGGACAAAGGTTTCAAGATCCTTTATCAGGGTACTAAGTAGAGCATCTTTCAGGGAATATATTTTCCGCTTATCGACCGTCTCATAACGTACAAGATCGACATTGCGCAGATTTCTGAGAGTATCAGATATTGTCTGTAATGATAGCCCGATACGGTGCTGCAGTTCAGTGGGTGATGCCTTGCCCCGCATGAGGTGTTTAATGATC
>JBFEPB010000296.1:0-2821 GCA_041550295.1 bacterium
ATGGTTCTTGCAGAAGAAGATCACGCCACCGTCGCCGGTATCCTTGACCGGAATGCCGCCGTATTTCTCCGCAACATACAGCATCGATTCCTGAAAGAGATTCCTGATTGCGCTCTCCTTCTCGGCATTCCTCAACTTCGCGCCCATGAAAGTGGATCCCCGGATATCATACACCAGCACCGACACGAGATTCTGATAGTGCTTGGCGTCGGCATCAGAGCCAAGATCCTCGAAAGGCACGATATTCACATCTTTCTCGATCATTGAGACCCGGCCCGATAATGCCTCCTCGCCGAGGTAACGGATCCCTTCTGCGGTTATTACATCAGAGAGTTTCGGATAGTAATCGACCAGATCTTCCAACAAGATGCACTTGACCAGCGGTGTGATGATCCCGTCGATTATTTCATTGAATTTGCCGATGATTTGCTGGCCATCATACTTCTCCTTTAGCAACGCCGGGGTCCGGTAACGACTCATTATTTTCTGGGCCGCGTCGTCATTTCGTATGTCATTTGCCGCATCCCGGATGATGAGCTGAAGTTGCTCATCCCCAATCTTTTCATGTCTATGCAGCACCTGCGTCACGTAAGGGTCCCACTCATTTCTTACGACCAGACCTCCGATGTCGGCGGCATTATAACGCATGATTTCCTTTAAACTGTTCTCCCTCTCCACACATTCTTCGTACTCCCATTTCAATATCTTGAGGTCATAGGCATTGCCGATCACAGAACGGTGTAGCCTCTTTACCATGTTCTCGATGGCTTCCTCGGTGGAGAAATCCTCGGCTAGATTTATCAGACTATCGCTCATTATGTTCGTGGTTTCAGCTATCTTCCTCCTGATGCTTTTCATTTTCTCGGCAATGGTTCGCTTCTTCTCGATGATGTCAGACATCAACTTGCGTCCGCGCATCTGGAGGGTTTCAATGAGCACGGTAAGCGCGTTGTCGTCCGGGAAGAAAAACCGCGATTTGAACAACTCCCCTATCGATTTTTTATTGAGCGACGGCAGTTTGTTTATCGCATCCACGATCCTCTTCGTCTCATCTGTGTAGTAATAGCGCGCCAGCCCCTTCATCACCGCACTGAAAATCGGTTCGGGCAAACCTTTCTTCATCAGGCTCGGCGCCAGGATCTTCATCGTATCGACATAACCCGTCTTAGGCACAAACGGTACTTGCTCATAGGAATCGATTATTACGTGATCGACAACCACAGTTCGTTTCGTGAGGGAATTCCTGATATAGCTGAACAGTTGATTGATGACGGCACCAAATCTTTCTGAAATCACGGTCTTGGTCTCAACTGTTTCCGCGAGCAGACTGCGGCTGAGGATATCGCGCAGCAATTTTCGATTGGCGATCTCGAATATCACGACGTTGGCGCTGATGCCCTGAACAAAATCCTGATAAATGTCGAATATATGCTTGCTGTATCTTTCAAAGAACTCATCCCACTGGTCGACATTTGTTTCATCTTCAAGAAATTTGATATAGTTGGCAACAAAATCGCATTGCAGCGTAAACATCCTACGTCCCAGATATACGAGTTCTTTTCCGTTATTATGTTCAAGTTTTTCGATGAAGGGATCCCGTCTCGTTATCTTCTTCAGCACCGCGAAGTACCGCGTGAAGTTTGTATCGTCGCGGTATGTAGCACGCAATTTATCGTAGTACGGGGTCTCGCGAATCACACTCTCTTCAATACCTTTGTCCATCATTGATACCGATCCTTTGCCGAAGCATGCTCCTGATAGGTCCGTGAAAAATGATGTCGTCCGTCGCCTTTCGCGACGAAGTAGAGGTAGTCGACATCGGCTGGCATTACTGCCGCTCTTATCGCACTCTCGCCAGGCGAACAGATCGGGCCGGGCGGCAGCCCCAGGTGTAGATACGTGTTGTAAGGAGACTCGATTTTCAGGTCGTGGTCACTTAGCTTTTGTTTGGGGACGGTGTTCCTTTCTGTCTTCAGAACATAGAAAACGGTCGCACAGGATTCCAGCGGGCGGTTCGCCTTCAGTCGATTCAAGAAAACGCGTGCGATGATCGGCCTTTCATCCTCATACTTAGCCTCCCGCTCCACGATCGAGGCGAGGATCACGGCACGATGCAGCGAATCCCCGTCCTCGAGGCCGAACTTCGCAGCGCGACGCAGGAAATTTTCCACCATCATGGTGATGACCGCTTCTTCGCTCTGGGCGCTGCTCATCGAATACGTATCCGGGAACAGATACCCTTCAAGCGAAGTCACTTCCAACCCGAGTGCCTTTATGAGACTATCATCTCTGCATAGCTGGATGAAGCGGGGTTGGTCCACCAAGGCGCTAGAGGCAAGGATACGGGACGTTTCAACAATTGTCGATCCCTCCGGGATAGTCACGATGATCTCAGAGCGACCACCGCTGGTGAGCCGGTCGACCAGATACAGGGGGTTTTTATACTTGTACAGGTCATAGGTACCTGCCTTAAGCTGTCTCTCCTTGCCCGAGATCTTCAACCAGAACAAGAATTCTTCGACATTTCTGACGATATCCTGTTCGGCAAGGAACACCGCGATCTCGCGTGCGCTTGCGTTATCCGGGATCCTGACTTCGGTGCGACCGAGATTCAAGGGTTGCCACCAGACGAGAAGGAGCATGACGACAAAACCATAAATCAGATAACGTTTGCTCATGGCCTTTTTACCGACAGATACTCTTCAAGCATGATCGAAGCGGCAATGCGATCGACATCGTCTTTGCTCATGCTGATTCCGGAATCTTTGAATTTCTTCATCGCGTACTTGCTCAGGAAGCGTTCATCCCACAGTTTGACTTC
>JBFEPB010000297.1:0-2813 GCA_041550295.1 bacterium
AGGTTTCCGACGAAGAGCATATGCGTCCCGAGATCAATGCCGTCGATTACCTCACACTCCAGATAACTGACTGCATGCTCGGTGACGATAGGTGTGCCGTGGGCACTCTTCATGTACGCCGTTTCCTTGAATTTGTCGAAATCGCGACCGCATCGAAAGCCGAACCGTCCGATGAATGTCATTGGTGTATCCTGCTCGAGGATTGATACGCTGAACATCCGGCTCTCCTTGATATACTCATGCGTAAGATTTTGTTTGTTGATGCATACTGCTATCGTCGGCGGTTCAGCAGTCGTTTGAAACACCACGTTTGCTATCTGCCCGTTCAATCGATCACCCTGTCGCGAACTTACTACATAAAGGCCGTAACCTAATTTTCGCAACGCACTGAGGTTCATCTCTTCATCCAGCGTTCTATGCCTTTCGGGTGTATACCCGGCTCACGAGTTTGTTATCGGTCAGAATACCTGCTCAACCGATTTCACTTCTGGTATCTTGTCTTTTAGCGTTTTTTCGATCGCCATTTTCAAGGTAAGCGTACTCATGGGACAGGTTCCACATGCGCCCGTTAATTTTACCCTGACGACACCTTCCTCGGTGACATCGACTAACTCCACGTTGCCACCATCAGCCTCTAAACTGGGACGTATTTCACCCAGCACTTTTTCCACTTTCTCCTTCATGTTTTATCCTCCTTGTGCTTTTAGACACATCATTCAAGTCTTTTGTTTACGTTTCTTCTGCAAACATTCTTTGCAGATGCCTTTGAAGTAGCCGTGAATCTCTTCAATTCTATGGCCGTTGACTTCCTTACGATCCGCTACCGGACACCTCACGTCCAGGTCGATGATCCTGCGGCATATCCTGCATAGAAAGTGATGGTGCGGTTCCGTTATATAACCATACCTGATCTCGGTGCCCGTTATCGTGATCGCTGATACCACACCGGTCTTCAAGAACGAATTGAGCGTATTATATACAGTAGCCATAGATAGCATAGGCATCTTCTTGGAGAGGTCACCATATATTCGTTCGGCGGTCAGGTGCTCGGTCCGGTGTTTGTCCATATATTCCATTATCATTAACCGCTGATAGGTGGGCTTGAGTCCTTTTGCCTTCAACAATTCCTGCAGTTCTTGATTGTTTGGAATCATTTCAATCATGTAATGATTATAATCAATATGAACGGTGTGTCAAGCGTCAATTCACTCCGCTTCCACCGTCAGAGGATGAGGTTCAATAAACCACCAACAAGGAAGGCCGACCCGATCATTATCGCTGCCGCCTTGAGCATGTCCAGTATGCCCAATTCCCTGAGCAGTACGGCGAAGGTCGCGATGCAGGGGAAAGTCATGGTAAGCACCACGCAGGCGATGATCAGTTGTTTGACGCTAAGACCGAGCGGTGCCAGCATACCGACGGCCAGGTCTTTTCTCAGAAAGCCGATGAGCAGTGCTGCAACAGCCTGGAACGGCAGGCCGAAAACTTTTGCCGTCAGCGGACCGATGACTTCGCTCACGGCTGAGATTACGCCGAGAGCATACAGCAGGTTCACGGCGAAGACACCGGCCAGCACAAAGGGCACTGCTTCATGCAGAAACCAGTATATTCTCATCCAGACTTTTTTGAGCAGGGTGGCAAAATGGGGGAGACGGTAGGCAGGGATCTCGGTGAATATCTCCGGGCTTTCGCCCCTGACAAGAATCCTCAGCAGATTGCCTGCAGCCAGCCAGACAATAAAGAGTGTCGCGAATACAGGGAAGAGACCGCGTACGCCGTACTTACCGAGCAGACCGAATACCATTGCCATCTGTGCCATGCACGGTATTGATATCGACATCAGGGTCGCCGCAATGAATCTCTCGCGCTTTGTTTCCAGCACACGCGTGGCCATTACGCCGGGCACGTTGCAGCCGCAGGCAAGGAACATCGGTATGATGGCCATGCCATGCAATCCGATCATGTGCAGGGCATTATCGAGTAGTATCGCAAGCCTCGGTAGATAGCCGGAGTCCTCGAGCACGCTGAGGGTAAGATAGAAGGCAAATATGTATGGTAGGACTGCACCGAACGGTACGTACAAACCGGTTGTGAGGATGCCAAAGGATTGGCCGAAGTCAATGCTGCCTTCGAAGAGCTGACCGATCAGTATTTTGTGCAAGAAGGTACCAGGGCCAAGAAGGTCTGATAACCGCATCATTATCGGTGCCCAGATATTCTCGAAAATCGGCTCAGTGATCAAGGAGATCAAGCCTTCGCCGATCAGTCTAATGAAGAAGAACAGTACCATCAGTACCAACACGGCAATGGGAAGGCCGGTCCAGGGGTGGATCGTAAGATCACCGAGCCGCTCGCCAATGGTGTGATGTTTGTGCTGTATGTTCTGCACGCGGCCAACGATCCGGCCTACCTCGTGCCAGCGCTCTTCTTCGTCGTAGTCAAATGCGCCTGGTTTGGCTTTGCCGAAGTGGGCAACGAGCTCCTTGATCCCCTCGCCAGTGATCGCGACGGTCGTAACCACTGGCACACCGAGTATCTTCTCCAGTGCCTCGGCGTCGATGGAGATTCCAGTATGCTTCGCTTCATCCCAGAGATTTAGTGCTATCACCAGCGGGATGTCTTTCTTCAGCAATTGCAGAGTCAGGTTAAGATTCCTTTCAAGATTGGTGGCATCCAGAACATTGACAACGATACTATCCTTGGCGGCGGTCGCTTTTTCGAGCATTGCCACCGCGACCTGCTCCGCGCTGGAGACCGGCTGCAGGCCGTATGTACCCGGTACATCCACTACTTCGATCTTGGTGGTACCCGAG
>JBFEPB010000298.1:0-2800 GCA_041550295.1 bacterium
ACGATACCGCTGGTGAAACTGTGCATTAGTTCAGGGTGCGAATACGATTCCGTGAAGAAGAAGCTCAACCGTGAAGGAGGACTGCTGTCATATCTGGGCACGGACGATATCCAGGAAATCGAGCAGCGGGTCGCACGGGGTGACAAGGAAGCAGAAGCTGTGTATGAAGCGATGATCTACCAGATTGCAAAAGAAGTTGGTGCCTACGCCGTGGTGCTGAAAGGTGAGATCGACGCCATCATTATTACGGGGGGCATCGCGCATTCAGAAAAATAGGTATCGCGATTGAAGGAATGGACATCTTTTCTCTGTGCCAATTTCTTTGTGTATCCAGGTGAAGGAGAAATGGAGGCACTGGCCCTTGGCGTATTGAGGGTATTGCGAAAAGAGGAACCGGTCAAGAATTACACCTGACGGTGAGGGGGATACACTTTTCACATAATAACATCACTGTCATCTGTTTTTGTATCGTTGAAATCATTCTGCGAAGCAGAAAATTGAAAAGTGTATGTGTGTCACTGGTTTTGTTGACATTCTGCATTCTTTATGTATAATTCTGCCACATCATGAGATCACTGTTGTCGGGTAATGAAGCAGTTGCCCGCGGCGCGTGGGAAGCAGGGTGTAGAGTAGCTGCCGCGTATCCGGGGACTCCGTCAACCGAAATACTGGAGAACATCACCAAGTATCCTGAGATAAACGCCGAGTGGTCGATCAATGAGAAGGTTGCCCTTGAGGTTGCTGCCGGAGCGAGTTTTGCTGGAGCAAGGGCGCTGGTGGCGATGAAACACGTTGGCCTGAATGTGGCAGCAGATCCTTTTTTCACAATGGGTTATTCCGGTGTCACCGGCGGCCTTGTTGTAGTATCGGCTGACGATCCGGGGATGTGGTCTTCGCAGAATGAGCAGGATAACCGTCACTATGGTCGTCATGCTAAGGTACCGATTCTTGAACCTGCGGATTCGAGTGAAGCGAAAGAGTTCACGAAACTGTGTTTCGAGATCTCCGAGAGATTCGATACACCGGTGTTACTCCGTCTCACGACAAGGATATGTCATTCATCCTGCCTGGTTGATCTTGGAAAGAGAAAAGAATCCGAAGTCAAAGGTTATGTTAAAGATATCAAGAAGCGTCTTGTTTTGCCAGCACATGCACGCGCGCTCCATCTGGTCGTAGAGGAGAGGCTGAAGAGAATCGCTGATTACAGTGAGGTCTTTCCGTTCAACAAGATCGAATGGGGCAAAAAGACACTCGGCATCATCACTTCAGGCGTTGCCTATCAGTATGCAAAGGAGGTGTTTCCTGATGCGAGTATCCTGAAATTATCTTTGACGCATCCGATTCCGGAGAAGATGATAAAAAGGTTCGCGAGGAGGGTGAGTAGAATTGTCGTGGTCGAGGAAGGGGATCCCATACTCGAGACCGAGATAAAGGCAATGGGAATAAGAGTCACGGGCAAAGACAAAATACCATTATGCGGGGAACTATCGCCGGAGATTCTCAGAGCCAGTTTTGCCAAGAAACGAGAGAAGAACACGCCCAAGGCCAAAGTTCCGCCGCGGCCGCCAGTTCTCTGTCCAGGCTGTCCTCATCGCGGCGTTTTCTATGTCTTCAACAAGCTTAAACTTGTGGCAGCAGGCGATATCGGATGCTACACGCTTGGTGCATTGCCGCCGCTTAGTGCCATGGATACCTGTGTCTGTATGGGCGCTTCAGTAACAAATGCGCAAGGTATGGAAAAGGCGCTCGGCCCCAAGTTCAGCCGGAAGCTGGTCGCGGTACTGGGCGACTCGACTTTTTTCCACTCAGGCATCACCGGTTTGGTCAATGCCGTGTACAATAAAGCAAATCTCAATCTGGTGATACTGGACAATTTCACCACGGCGATGACCGGACACCAACCTCATCCAGGGACAGGCAGACTTGCCAGGGGCGAGCAAGGGAAACGGGTAGCGCCTGAGGACATTGCCCGCGGCTGCGGGGTCGAACTGGTCAAGGTGGTGAATCCCAATGATCTGCGGAGTACCGAAGAAGCACTTAGAGAGGCACTTGATTATGAAGGCACTACCGTGCTTGTTTTCCGCAGACCCTGTGCGCTGTTGGTGAAACCAAGACCCCCCTATGCGATTGACCCGGAACAGTGCAACGGATGCCGGCTCTGCCTGCGCATTGGATGTCCTGCCATCAGCCTGATATTTCCTGGAGGCCGGGAAAAGCCCCTGGCTCTTGTGGATGAATCATTGTGCGTCGGGTGCGGACTCTGTGTGCAACTGTGCCAGCGCAATGCAATCATATTGACCAAGGTGCAAGATGCGTAAGCGAAACAAGAGAACAAAGGTCGAAAATATCGTAATCTGCGGAGTGGGGGGCCAGGGTATTATTCTCGCATCGGATGTGCTTTGCCAGATGGCTTTTCTCGCAGGATACGATGTGAAGAAGAGTGAGGTCCACGGGATGGCACAACGCGGCGGCAGTGTGATAACACACGTGCGCTTTGGGAATAAGGTTTATTCGCCACTCATTGAGAAAGGATCGTGTGACTATATGCTGGCTTTTGAAAAACTCGAGGCGCTGCGTTACTCTGAGTATCTGAAAAAAAACACGGATATAATCGTGGATAATCGAGAGATACCGCCGATGAGTGTGCTGGTAGGTGATGCAGAATATCCGGCGGACGTGGAAGGTACTCTGACAAAATCCGGCACACTTCATTTGATTGACGCCACGAAAATTGCCATGGAGTTGGGTAATCGCCGCGTGGTCAATATCGTATTGCTCGGGGTGTTATCCAAATTCCTTG
>JBFEPB010000299.1:0-2795 GCA_041550295.1 bacterium
ACCATAATATCATTAATCACAGCACCACTGGCCAGGGAAATTAACAAAGCGAGGACAACTGCGTTCCTCATTTTCTACCTCCTTTCCTTTTCTTCAAGTCTCAGTTCATACTTGGTTACGACCCCAGCTTGTATCAACTCGAATATTACACCCTCTCGGTTGATCTCTGAGACTTTTCCGCCGACAACACGGTCACCTCTCTTGAGTATATAGCCTTGATTAACACCGTCCTTGACCAGCGCATAATAGCCGCGGTCACCCCACAGAATCCCGATGAGTGTGAGATTCTCGACACTCAGATGACTTGCTTTGCCACCCGCCGACAAGTCGGTACCGATGAGAGGTACAAATGGATCACGTCTCCCCTTGGCGTTGTACTGCCACTTCTCGACAGGGAACAGCGTGTCAGCTGCAGGTGGCGTTGTTGGCGTTTGATTGATCAACATCACTAACAGAAGACTACCGACGACGTGGGACACCACTTTGCACCCCCTTTCCCTTTGCCACAGTGTAAGTCTGTGTTCTTAATTCGGCTTCGACAGCACGGTCCTTCCCGACCGTGATTTTTATGGCTGGAACATTCACGATCCTCGCGAGGTTACCTACATTGGAGAGAAATCTGCCCAGCTGGTGGTATCCACAAGCAATCTTTATCTGAACAGGTATTTCTGAATAATTGATTCTTTGCATAACCGCGCTTGGTTTGAACAGCAGAAAGCTCACGCCAGCTTTTGCCCCTGAATTCGAAATCTGCTGTATGAGCGACGGGATTTCCTTTTCTTTGGGCAACATCTCCTGGGCTCGTTCCCACTCGACTTCAAGGCGGGCAATTTTCTCCTGGAGCTCAGGCAGCCGGATCTTTGCGGCTTCTGCCTTCTGAACCTCGATTTGCAGGGAGTCGCGCCGCGAACGGAGCGTGTCGATCTTGTCGCTGTTCGTCTTGTAGGGGAAGCGGAAGAACAAAATTAGTATCACGACGAGTAGTATGACAAAGATCACGATTTGTTGAGTTTTTCGTTCTCTAAGGTTCATTCTTACCTCCTGACCATTGAATCAATGCCGACGTTGGCTGTCAAGCTGAATTCCATCATTTCTTGCTTCTCTATTACCTTTTTCTCGAGAACTGACAGATCCACGTTGAAAATATATGGTGATTCCTCAAGCCGGTTCATAAAGTCGGCAACGAGCAAATTCGAGGCGGCAATTCCCTTTATATCCATGTTGACTGAATCCGCGGTGAGCGCTGTCAGCCAAGTGAAATCAGGCATACGCTCAGAAACTTCATCAAGAATATGCGCAATAAAGAAACGGTTCCTGTTGAGTTGTTTGATTGGTGCGATCAGTGCCGCAAGTTCTCTTTCCCTTTTCTCGAGGCTGTCGACCGCCGCTTTATACACTTCCAGTTCTGCGAGTTTTGCGTTCAATTGAGTGATATTTGAGTTGTAATTGCGCATCTGAATGTTCTGACTTACCAAGAGGACGACGACGACGAGTGCGGCGATTACGATGCCCGCAATATACACGATCGTCGTTTGTATGGGTGGAATCTTGATTCCCGGACGTGGCGCCCTTGGTGCCCTGGCTTTCGGAGCACGGCCTCTTTTGGTAAGTTGGGCTAAGTTAATCTTGATCATTATTCCCCCCTTAATGCTAAACCAACAGCTTGAGCCAGGATTGGCCCAGCTACATCCGCGCCCATAGGTACAAAAATATTCGGATCATAAATGATGTTCTTAAAAGGATTTAAGGTTTCGATCGGTATGCCGAAACGCCTTTTGAGATAGTCAACAAGGTTCGGTATTAAAGCGCCCCCGCCCGATACATACATTCGATTTACCTTTTCCTCTCCCGTGACCGTAGAGAGAAACTGCAGGCTTCTTTCGATGTGGGTGCCGAGGTCGCTGACAAACGATTCGAATACTCCCTGTATTGAATCCTGCGACACGCCCGGCGGCACAGTGCCCTTGGCCGCGTTGGCTGCATCTTCATAGTTGAAGCCTACTTCCTTTTGCAGTTTGCTAATGTAGGCATTCATACCGTAGTAGACATCGCGTGCGGAGAGGCTCGAACCTCCTTTAATCACGTTGATCACGGTCATCCCCGCGCCGAGATGTATGAGGCAGATTATTTCATCGCCGACAACTTCGTAACTATGTTCATAGACGTGCTGCATGGCAAAAGCAGTGGTATCGATGATTATCGGAGTGAGATTTACGTCTTTAAGCAAGGAAGTGAGGTTGTTGATAAGCTCGTTCTTGGCGGCGACCAGTATCACTTCCTGTTGATTCTCTCCGAAGTTCGGGTTTACCACGTCGAAATCGAGTGAAACCTCATTGATATCAAAAGGCACGTACTGTTCGGCTTCCCACTTGATCTGTTCCCGAGTATCCGCCTCGCTCATGCGATCCATTGTGATCCGTTTTATTATGACATCACGTCCGGCGATACCAAGGACGACATCTTTTGCGGAAAAACCCTTTGTTTCTATCAATGTTCTGATGGAATCTAAAACTGCCTCCCGATCGATTATTTCACCTTCAACTATAGCGTCAGGTAAGACTTTGGAAATTCCGAAATTCAACAGCTTTTTGCTCTTACCTGCGCTGAGCTCAACTATTTTGGTTTGGCTTGAACCTATATCAAGACCAAGTACTTTTTTCTTTCTCCCGAACATATTGGCTCCTTTTCACATTTTAATTGTGTAATTATATATATAATTCATTTTGTGTCAAGAGCAATGTTCAGAAACACGTGTCTAAACGAAGATTATATTAGATTTCATGCTACAAACTGCG
>JBFEPB010000300.1:0-2788 GCA_041550295.1 bacterium
CTCTGAAATATGGTCCTTGTTGATCGCACTTCCCAGCTCCTCGATGTCCCCTTTCAGGATAGCGTGAACAACCAACGAACACAATGAGAGCTGTTCTTTGACCAGAGTCAGATCCAGGCTCTTCGGGATGAACGACCTTGTCGTGCGCTGTGTCTTCTTGTTGATGCCTATCACTATCGGCACTTCTGGTGTGTCTATCCGTACGACATCGATAGGATTGTACTTCTTAATGATCACAAATCCACCCAGCATCGCGCCCGCGACATTGTCGGCATGGGCAACACTACCTGAGGCGATCTCCCCCTGACTGGCCATCTCAATCATTTGATTATGATCTAGATCCAGCCCGAGCAACCTGCTCATTCCGTAGACAGATGCGGAAGCACATGCACCGGATGATCCAAGACCTGCTCCCACGCTGATCGTTTTCCTGGGCTCGATCAGCACCCCAGTATTGCTGTTTATTTTCTTCATCATATCCATGAGCGCCAGGCCGGCACAATTTTTTTCTGGATCATCAGGGATATCCTCGCGGCAGCCATCGAGTCTGAAGGCGACTGCTTTCGTATCGGTCAGCTGCATCCTCAACTCGAGGTATGGATGCTCCAGAGCAAGGGCAAAAATATCAAAACCCGGGCCAAGGTTTGCGATTGTGCCTGGTGCACGGATCGTTATTGCCTTCAAAGTAATCCCTTTTCCTTGAGGATCTTAGCCAACTTTTCTTTTTTCGTATCGCCGAGGTCGGTTAAAGGCAATCTTAATTTGCCGCCGGGCAGGCCCATCATGTTTAGTGTTTCCTTCACAGCAATGGGATTTGCCTCTGCCCTTAGTATCTCGAAGACGCTGAAGTATCTGTAGTGAAGTTCCTGAGCCTTCTCCTTCTCGCCCCGCTCGCAGTACTCATAGATATGACGCATGACCTCGGGTATGACATTCCCGGCAACGGCAAAATTCCCATGGCCGCCAAAGCACAACAATGGGAACAATGTAGTATCTTTACCCGTGAATACACCGAAATCCTCTTCTCTGGTCAGATATACAATCTTCGCCAGATGATCAAGAAGCTTGACCCCTTCTTTGATACCGATGATATTCTGATGCCGAGCGAGGTGCGCTGTGCCTTCCGGCGACAGGTTTACCACCACACGACCAGGTGAATTGTGGATGAGGATCGGGATCTTTGATGAATCAGCGACCTTTTCGTAGAATTGTATGATACCATCCTCTTTCGGCAGAACTAGATAGGGAACAAAAACCGACACATAGCCGCAACCGATCTTCCTGAAGAGTTCTATTCTTTCCAACGTTGCTTTTATTCCGCTCGTGCACGTGTCAGGTATGACCGGGCATTTTCCATTCACCTCGTCAACAACTATTTCCACTACGCGGGCGATCTCCTGGTCCGACATCAGAGAATTTTCACCGGTTACACCCAGCGGCGCGATACCGTGCACTCCCGCTTCAACCTGTCTCTTCACCAGTACCCTCAGCCCATTTTCGTCCAAGCTCAAATCCTGTTTGAATGGAGTAATCAGTAATGTATAAGCGCCTCTCAGCATGTTCTACTCCTTTTATGTTGTTCAATCATGGCAACACATCATATGACGACCGTGGGCAATAGCTAACGGCTGCTATTTCTTACCCTCGATTGCTCTCTATAGATTGAAACAAACAACCTTTGGTTCGGTCTGTTCAAGCAACGAGAACTTAATCCCTTCACGGCCAAGACCGCTGTTCTTGACGCCGCCAAAGGGCATCTGATCCAGACGATAGTCAGTCGAATCGTTCACGATCACGCTGCCGAAATCCAGTTCGTAAACAGCCTTGAATGCTTTGTTGATGTCCTGGGTAAAGATAGCCGCATGCAGCCCATACTTCACGCTGTTCGACCGTTTTATCGCATCGTCCAGATCACTGTATTTGTACATGAGAACGACCGGTCCGAATACTTCTTCAACCGCGAGCTTTGCATTTTCCGGAACGTCAACCATGACCGTTGGGTCATAGAAATTGCCGTTTCTCTTCCCGCCTGTCAAAATCCTACCACCCTGCTTAACGGCATCGTTCACCCATTCCTCAACACGATTTGCTTCGCGCTCGTTGATCATGGCACCCATATCAGTGGCATCGTCAAGTTGATCGCCCACCTTCATTTTCTTCGTCAATTCGACGAACTTCTTCACATAATCATCAAAGACCTTCTCGTGGATAAACATTCTCTGAACACCGATGCAGTTCTGGCCAACTGCCCAGAATGCTCCCGACACGGAAAGATCCACCGCCTTTGACATATCCGCATCTTCACAGACGATAACCGGGCAGTTCGAACCCAGTTCCATCGAGATCTTCTTCAGTCCAGAGAGCTTGAGGATCTCCAGCCCTGCCTCGACTCCACCGGTCAGGGTGATCATCCGCACTGCCGGGTGTGATACAAGCGCATCACCGATCTCTGAGCCACGTCCGGTCACGATATTGAGAACCTTGGGTGGTAAACCTGCATCTAAAAATGCCTCGCCCAGCTTAAGAGCAGACAATGGTGTATCAGTAGCAGGTTTCAGAACGACCGAATTACCAGCCGCAATAGAAGGCCCGAGTTTGTGCGCAACCAAATTCAACGGGTCATTGAAAGGAGTAATTGCCACTATCACGCCAATTGGGAACCTGTAGTAATAGCCGATGCGGTTCTCCCCACCGGGAAAACTATCAAATGGTATTGTCTCGCCCAGGGTACGGCGGGCTTCCTCGGCAGATATGCTGATCGTATTTATGCATCGCGCAGTTTCTTTGC
>JBFEPB010000301.1:0-2785 GCA_041550295.1 bacterium
AGAATTCCGGTTGGATTGTGTTAAGGGGTCACCTCTTGACTATTGACAATCGTGTCTCGATGTCGACCATGAAATTCACGGTCTCGCCAGTTGTCGTGACTCTGGGGTCCAATATACGCGTGTATGCTATTTGTCGTGACGTATCTTGTGCTTGTTGATCTTATACCGCAGAACCCGTTCAGAAATTCCGAGGTTGGTTGCGGCTTTGGTTTGGTTACCGTCTGTTCTGTTCAGAGCATCCATTATCATTTCTTTTTCGATCCTGGAGACGGCTTCGTTCAACTTGCCGGAAACCGGCGATTTTGGCACGTCGGAGATCGATATGGGCAGCTCATCCCGGGTGATGAACTCACCGCGGCTCAGAACTATAGCCCTTTCAATTATGTTCTGTAGTTCTCTGACGTTGCCTGGGAAATGATACTTCAATAGCATTTTCATCGCTTCATCGGTAATCCCCCTGATATTTTTCTGTTCTTTGCGGCTGTGGGTTCGTATGAACTGGTCGACGAGCAATGGGATATCTTCCTTTCTCTCGCGGAGGGAAGGGACATGGATTCTTATCACGTTGAGCCGATAGAAAAGATCCTGTCGGAACCTCCCTGTCTCGACTTCTTCTTCGATTTTCTTGTTCGTGGCGCAGACGAGCCGCACGTCAACCTTGATGTCATCATTAGAGCCGAGCCGGTTGATGCTTCTGTCCTGGATTACCCTCAGCAATTTTACTTGAACGGCGGGCGGCAGTTCTCCGATCTCATCAAGGAATATGGTTCCACCTGACGCAAATTCGAATTTACCTATTCTCCTCCGATCCGCACCAGTAAACGCTCCTTTTTCGTGACCGAAGAGTTCAGCTTCCACAAGTGTCTCGGGTAGGGCAGCGAGATGCGCGCTTACGAAGTGATTATCTTTTCTCTGCGATAGATTATGGATTGCGCCGGCGATCAGTTCCTTGCCCGTCCCGCTCTCGCCGGTGACAAGTACGTTGGCATCGCTCTTCGACGCCCTGAATGTCAAAGAGAGTATTTCTTCCATGACGCCTGAAGCGTAGATGATCTTGTCGTAGCGGAATTTCTCCCGAAGATTATTGCGCAATTGTTCATTCTCTCTCTTCAGGGCCAGCGTCTCCAAAGCATTCTTCATGGAGAGCAAGAGTTCATCCATATCTACTGGTTTGGTAAGATAATGAAAAGCACCCTTTTTCATTGCATCGACCGCATCGCGTACATTGGCAAAGGCGGTGACAATAATGACGGGGATCATAGGATTTATCTTCCTCATCTTTGTCAGCACCTCTATGCCGGTGATATCCGGCAGACGCTGGTCCAGTAAGACGATGTCGAAACTACCCTGCTCAAACCTCGCGATGGCCTCTTCTCCGTTCTCAGCTTCCTGAACCGCGTAATCTTTCCGTTCAAGCGCACGTTTCATTAGTGTTCGCTGGTTTTTTTCATCTTCGACGATGAGTATGTTCGTGCGGTTCATCATGCGAGCAGGACAATCCTGAAGCGGGTATGTTTATTACTTTCAACGGTTATTCGACCGTCGTGTAGTTCAATGATCCGTTTAGTTAGATACAGTCCTATGCCGCTCTGACCCTTTTTCGAGAAGAATGGAGTGAAAATGTCATTTTTGATTGCAGATTCGATTCCCCTACCGTCATCGGTGCATACAACATGGATTTCACGACCCTTCTTCTTTGCTGTGACCTGGATCTCACTTGCCCCAGCCTCAATGCCGTTCTTTATGATATTGGAAATCGCAGTGACTAGGAGGGCGCGATTACCCTGGCAAACGAGTTGCGGCTCGATGCCTGTCTTGATCTTCACTGAATTTGTATTGATCGCGTGGTCGAGCAGCGCTATTGATTCTCTCACCATTTCGGCCACGTCTATTTTCTCCAGTTTTATCTCTTTTGTTCCGAGCAAGCGCAACGAATCCATTATTGATCTCATTCTCGCTGTCTCGTCCAGGAGTATGGTCTTGTTGTCTGCTTCCATGCCATCGGCAAGCAGTGAAAGAGTGTGCAGCGAATTCCTGAATTCGTGGGCGAATCCAGCTGAAAGCGCACCGACTTCTTTTAGCCTGCTTATCTCCCTTTCCTTCATCAAGCTGAAACGTTCGGCCCTCATATAACCAAAGAGAAGAATACCCTCTAATAGTATGAAAACAAGCACGGTGAGCATTAGAAAAAAATTGTTGGTTCGCTTTATACGTTCCAGCGATTCCATTGCAAATCCGGCCACGACCCTGCTGTCTGCAGAAAATTCCTCTATCTGGAATATGTTGCCGTCCGGAGTTACTACAATGTGTTGCCCTTGGCCCCTCAACGGAAGAAAATTCTCATACAGCGTGCTAAATAGCACCGGCGTGTTTTCCTTGTCGAGGATTGCGAAGTAACGCAGATTTGAAGATGTGATCAGTGAGTCAAGTATCCGCTCGATACTTATTTCATAGATGGCGCTCGCATCGTACAAGATTAATACATCCTGCGTTCCCCGGTTCGTATTGATCAAGAAGAATGGTCTGTCTTCAAGGAAGATGAGCGTGTTCGCATTTTTTCCCTTCAGATTCCTGCCGTAGAAATTGATAATGTCATTTTCCTCGTCAGTATACCTGGTTGTACCGGATATACTTCTCCCTTCGATAATCCAAATGCCGTGTATACTCGTGTCGTTTTGAGCGAATGCGGGTCGGATGGGTTTGATGCCGGCGCCGGCCAGTCGATCGCGCAGATTTTGGATGACGGCTGTTTCCAGTACCTCCTCGTGCTGGAATAGATGGTCGA
>JBFEPB010000302.1:0-2784 GCA_041550295.1 bacterium
AGCAAGGCCGAAGAGCAATCTGTAGTTATCTGCAGAAATAGCAAGAATTATGAATGCGGCCAGGGGTCCGAGCATAGCGCCGAGTGTATCTAGTGCCCGGTGGAATCCGTATGTTCGTCCAAAATATGCCTCCCTTGCGGAATCCGCAATCAGGGCATCGCGCGGCGCGGTTCTAATGCCCTTTCCCACGCGATCTGAGAATCGAACCATGAGGACATGCCACCCCTGGGTTGCGAAAGCCAGTAGCGGTTTGACCACAGCAGAAAGGCTGTAGCCAATGAAAATGAACAATTTCCTCTTCTTGAGACGGTCAGATATGTAGCCAGAGAATGTTTTGAGAATGCTCGCCGTTGCTTCGGCAATTGCTTCGATCAGACCGATGAATAAGGGTTGTACTTTTAGTACTTCTCTTAGGAATACCGGAATGATGGGGTAGGCCATCTCGGTCGAGAGGTCGGTGAATAGACTGACCAGGCCGAGGCTTAGGATGTTTTTCGCTAACCAGGTTGTTTTCTTATTTTGTTTATCGTTCAATCGATTATGATAGTGAAGTACAAATTGATGGTATCAATAGCTCCTGAAATATATGGTCGCAGATATGTAGTTGAATAACCAGGGTTTTCAGTTGCATCGTAACCAATCGAGACTATATTGCCCTGATTACTTGTGGTGCCGTAGCATACACTGTCCATCTCGAAACAACCCGGTATGCTATCCCGGGTTTCTGTTGTGTCATAGCGGAGTCTGCCTTCGGGGATATTATATGGATCGATATCATAGATTCTGAGTATTAAGCCGTTCACACCGGGCAGGGTATCGTGAATCGTATCCTGACTGATCCTGATGAAATTTGTGTAGCCATACACGTGGCTGATGAAGGGTTCTTCTTCCGTTCCCGTACAGTTTATGACTATGATAAGAAGAAAGAAGAGTACAAGAAAAACCAATTTTCTCATAATCACCTCATGATTAGTATAAATATCGTACTTGCAAAGTCAATACGTTTGAATATAATGGAGGTTGTATGAAGATATTGGTGTTGGCCGTTCCGATCGGCGCTGGTCACATGAAGGCGGCAAAAGCAATAATGCAGGCACTTGGGGAGGTCGCGCCGAACACTACGATAAGGCTTGAGAATTGTTTTGACTGGGTATTTCCACCGTATGGAATAGCGTACAAGAAGATCTATGATTTTGCTCAGAAAAAGGCCCTCGGTTTGATACGATTCTTCTACGGTGGGGTAGGCGTGAAGTCCGGCTCGTCGGAATTCATGTATGGCTACCACAAAGTGTTGGCGGACAGATTTATTGCGCTGCTGAAGGAATACAAGCCAGACTATATACTGTGCACTCATTTCTCACCGGGCTATTTTTCAGCTCTATTCAAGAGGGATTTTGGATACAAAATGGGCATTGTAGTGACGGATTACTACGTGCATCCACACTGGGTCAATAAAGAGATGGATCACTATTTTATCCCGCATGAGAGCCTGACAGACCAGATCGTTGCATACGGTGCCAGGAGAGAACAGGTGTATCCATTTGGGATCCCAATCGGGCTTGAGCTTGAGGCTGGAATCGATAAGAAAGCAGCGCGTAAGAGATTCGGCCTTTCTCGCGATAGGATATCGGCAACAATTATGGGCAGCAGGGTTTTCGGTGGTGAATGGTTCGAGGTTACCCGCGAATTGGTAGACTTTGACTATGATCTACTTGTCTTATGCGGCGAAAACAAAGAAGCGGCCGAGAAGATAGGTAAGTTGAAAGGCAAATCAAATCTTCAGGTGCTCGGTATGGTAGAGCGTATTCATCAATTGATCGGAACGACCGATATCCTGATCACCAAAGCCGGTGGCATTACGAGTACTGAAGCAAGTCAGACAGGTCCAGCATTGCTGTTCGCCAATTCGATCGTCGGGCTCGAAGACAAGAACGAAGATTTCTTTGTCAAGCATGGCGCGGCACGGGTGATCGACAAAGATAATGCAAAACAAGTCATGGCTGACCTGCTGGCTGACAACCAGAGTATGGCTCAAATGCGGAAAAATCTACGACGTATAGGAAGAAAGAACACGGCAATTAATATCGCAAAGACAATAAAGGGGACAGGCTACTTTTTCTGACGCACCCAAGGTCATGCCGCGTATCGCTAGAGGTCTTGTTGGTGGTTTCATTTACCATGTTCTAAATCGAGGTAATGGAAAACAATGCGTATTCCACAAAGACAAGGACTATCAATCTTTTAGATCTTTGCTTGAAGATGCCAACGTAAGGATACCTATGTCTGTTCTTGCTTATTGTCTGATGCCTAATCATTTCCATTTGGTTGTGATGCCAGAGGAGGGAGAAGATTTGAGCAGGTGGATGCAATGGCTTATGACAAGTCATGTCCGTCGCTATCATTGTCACTATAGCACGTGCGGGCATGTTTGGCAGGGCCGTTTCAAGAGTTTTATTGTGAAACAGGATGAACACTTGATTACTCTGCTCAGGTACGTCGAGGGCAATCCGGTGAGAGCAGGTTTGGTAGAATCGGCCACGGACTGGCAGTGGTCCTCTCATTCGTCCAGGGTTGCGAAGGAGAAGTATGAACTGCTCGATGATCTGCCGCTCCAATTGCCCGAAAACTGGACATGGTTAGTTGATGAACCCTTGTCCGAAATGGAGTTGGAGGATATAAGGGCAAGTGGACAAAGACAAAGACCTTACGGCGATGAAGAGTGGCAAGCAGAAATATGCAGAAAACTCGGGTTGGAAACGACGCTTAGGCCAAGAGGAAGACCCA
>JBFEPB010000303.1:0-2775 GCA_041550295.1 bacterium
GATATTAACGATCTGGCAGTATTATGCGTGGTTGACAAAAAACTCCTCATATTTATTATTAAGTCTGATACAGGTGTATGGTCGGCAACCGGGGGTGCGCATAGGGAGTACATGGTCAGGTGTTTGCGCACTGGCAAGGGCGGTAGCCTAAATCGACACATACTGATTAGATGATATTTAGGCGGGGAGAGGTTGTTGGATAGACATGGATCTGTCCAGCATTATTAACTGATCATCATGGCAAGAGAAGACAGCAAGCGTTTGAGAACCGATGACACAGTGGAAGTGCGTAGCGCAGATGAGATCGCTGCTACGCTCGATGAGAATGGCATGCTCGAAGGCTTACCCTTCATGCCCGAGATGCAAAAATACTGTGGGTCTCGTCTCAGAGTAATTGCGCCAGTCCGGAAGGCTTTAGTTGAAGGAACTGGATATCGGCTCTTTGACGATGTTGTTGTGCTTGAAGCTGCGTTTTGCGACGGTCGGTCGCATGCGGGCTGTCAGAGGATGTGCAATACGCTCTGGAAGACCGCGTGGCTTAAAAGGACTGATGGGTCTCTTATAGAAAGCGTACGCCCTGGCAAGCATGAGGCAGGTGAGAGAGCGCAAATCAAATATGCTACACCATGCCAGTCAGCGAATCTCAAGAACACGAGTTCGCGCATACCGTTTTCAATTGAGGGTTCTTTGCGTGACTACACGAACAAGGAAACCGCAAGGAAGTACTGGTTTCTGAAGAAAGTGAGTTCGCTTGTTTTGTACATAACAATAAAGATTAAGCGGTTTCTTGATAGACGTCATATTATGACCGGCTCGCTGGCAAAGACGCCGTACGAATTATTAAACCTGAAGAAAGGCGATACAGTTGTGGTGAAGACGAAGGACGAGATATTGGCAACACTTGACAGGAATGGTAGGAACCGCGGTCTGCGTTTCACTCCTGAGATGGCCAAGTACTGTGGAAGAAGACTCTCCGTGCTGACTCCCGTGACCAAGATAGTAGATGAAGAAAGCGGCGAGGACCGCGCATTGTCAGGAACCGTTATCCTGGAAAATGCAACATGCGATGGTGAATATCACGCACGGTGTCCGCGGGGATGCTACTTGCTGTGGCGTGAAGCGTGGCTGAGGAGGGTATGATTCAATTAATCTGTGGTGTCTTTTTCAACAAAGTTTTCAGATTTCAAGAAAATGCATAGGAGGTAGTATATGAAGCATGTCGTAATAGCACTCTTGTTTTTTACTTCGGTTGCTTTTCCTGATTTCAAGCGAACATCAGGATTGGTGGATATCCCAACTGCGAGGATACTGCCGCATTTGGGCTTTCGGATAGGAGCAGACTTCACGGCACAATTGGGTTCTGGCGACTATGATCAGGTTTTTGAGGAGAATCTCCACGCATCCTTTGGACTGTTCAATTTCCTTGAACTGTATTTCGACGCTTACACAATCATTGAGAACTGGACCGTCGCCGGAGGATTCTGCCATAGAATATATGGTACTGACAAATTCGGTCTTGCGTGGGGCATTCATTCATTCTCAACTCTTTCCGACCTATCCGAGATCGGTCAGACCAGTAACACGGTATGGCTTGATGATCGGTTTTACCAGCAGGTTAGTTATGATAAGCCGTACGAAAGGTTATCAGGTTTTGTCGTGTCAACCTACGCATTGTCAAATAACATCGATGTCAGTCTGGGTGTTGGCCGGGGCAGGTATGTTGGCTATGGTGCCACGTCGAAGTATTTTAACTCCAATCTGTATCATGAGCGGGGAGGTGATTGGGGTATTGGCCTGTTTGGCGGAGTAGAATTCAAACTTTCGAAAAAAATATCCCTCATGCTTGAGGGTGATGGCCGGGATATCAATACCGGCTTTCGGTGGCGGCCTTTGCCCTGGGAATTATGCCTGGGATTGACCAAGACCGAATATTTCTTTGAGTGGGATGAGTACCGGCCCAGGGTTGCAGTTTCAGCATCATACCTACATATACCGAAGAAGCCTGGACCAGGTATTATTGCCGGGACCGTTCGCGATACCGAAGGCAATGCACTGGTGGCCGCGGTACGAGTAACAGAGAGCGAGATTCCGTCGGTGATGACCGAACCCGAATTCGGTGCCTACGAATTCACGGACGTGAAGCCAGCACCGTACGAATTGACTGCCACGGCTGAAGGTTACTCGCAGGGTGAAAAGAAAGTCGAAGTGCTTTCTGAACAGACTGTGTACTGTGATTTTATTCTTCAAAAATCAACCGGCGGCTTGGTCGGTATCGTGATTGATAACAAGACTGAACGGCCACTCGTTGCCACAGTAACGATGGAGAACACCGGTGATGTTACCGAATCTGACATCGACGAAGGCTTCGCATTCATGGACTTGGAACCTGATAACTATATTCTGAGTGCAAATGCGATTGGATATGAGCCAGGTGGTGCAACGGCCACGGTGGAGGCTGGCCAGACCGCCGATGTTCTGATAAGATTGCAGCCAATAACCTTTGCCCTTGAAGGTATTCAGTTTGATTTCGACAAGGCAACGTTGAAGCCAGTTTCAATTCCGATCCTGGATGAGGCGGCAAATGTGCTCAGGCAGTATCCAGGCATTCGCGTGGAGATACAGGGTCATACATGTTCAATGGGTTCGGACGAATACAATCTAAGGCTATCAAACTCACGAGCCAATTCGGTTTTGAATTATCTTGTTACTCAGCAGAATGTCGATCGTGCAAGGTTAGAGGCCAAAGGATACGGCGAGAGCATGCCTGTCGCAACC
>JBFEPB010000304.1:0-2761 GCA_041550295.1 bacterium
ATCGGCTGTTTTCTCAATGGTTGCTGTTTCGGAACACCCTCAACACTACCGTGGGCGTTGCGCTTCCCAGCCGACTGCGTGGCCGGAGCATCATCGGTCGGCTCCCAAACACTGCACCCGACACAGTTATATGAATCATTATTCGGCCTTGCCCTTTTCTTCTTTCTCGATAGACGCCTAGCCCGACCACATCGACAAGGTGCCTTGCTCGCCCAATACCTGATATTCTACGGCGCATTCCGCTTCGGAATCGACTTCATCAGGTATTATGAAAACAGTGCCAACTATTGGATCAACCAGTTGATCGCCCTGGGTCTTATTGCCGTTGGAATAGCGATCCTTTTCAGTCCCGTGAAGTCAAAGTCTTGAGTTTTCTCTCAGAAATTATCGGCGCTGTATCTGATTTCATACTGCCCCAAAGTTGCCTGCTCTGCAATAAAGAAATACGCCGTGGTATGATCTGTGACAACTGTCTGGAATATCTGCCAGTCGTCGAACCCCCGCTATGTTTCACGTGTGGACGGCCAGTCGATCGCGGCTCTTCCTGCTATCATTGCGCGAAGGAGCATGTGCTCGATCACGGGCGCGCCTGGATGCTACTCGTGCCTCCATCAGATAAGGTGATCCACCATTTCAAGTACCGCAGGAAAACAGACCTTGCCGAGCTGCTCGGCCGCGCCATGGCCGGGATAATCAAGGCCGACCATATTCTTTCAAAGGCCGATATCATTACGCCTGTCCCTCTTTTCTGGTGGAAGAGAACCCGCCGTGGTTATAATCAAGCAGACCTCCTTGCCCGGACAATAAGCCTCGAAACCGGTATCGCACAGAAGAATACAATCAAGAGAGTAAAGAGTACGCGAACTCAAACAAGACTCAGCGAGGACAAACGCAGGAAAAACGTTTTGAATGCCTTCGAGGTGGGTGATGATATTGTTGAAGACAAGAAAGTGATACTGATCGACGATGTCCTCACGACCGGCGCGACCATACAAGAATGTGCCCGCGTGTTGAAACAAAGTGGTGCTGCTCGGGTATATTCGTGCGTCGCCGCGATTACACCGGATAAAAGACAGTCCACAGGTTGAGGTTGAGATGCTGGATACAAGAACACGTTTGGAACGTTCAGATCGTTGATTACGCTAGAACGTCGATCCTTGATACTTGATACTCGATGCTGGATAGAAAAAGACGTTAACAACGCTATTATCGTTGTGGTTCACAACTTTTTACATTCCGAGCTTCTGGTCATTCTTCGATTCCCCATTTCTCCGAGTCTCCGTATCACCGTCTCTCAGCGAGGCGTGTGTTCATAGGCGAATCGGACGACGACTAACGGGTTCGTCAATCGAAGCCGAATATTTAATAGAAGCTGGGCATTGTGCGGCGTTGACATATCTGCAGATTCCGAATAATATTACATCCGGAGGTAAACTGTATGCTAGTCAATTTGAACAAGATCCTGCCCAAGGCGCGTGAACATCGATATGCGGTCGGTGCTTTCAATACCTCGAACCTCGAGATCACGCAGGCAATCATCAGTGCGTCTGAAGCACTGAAAGCACCGGTCATCGTCGCAACGAGCGAGAAGGCGATCAGATATGCTGAAATCGAAAGCATTTCCGAGATGGTCATCCGCATGGCAAAGAGGGCAAAAATCCCGGTTGTCCTGCATCTGGATCATGGCAAATCATATGAACTATGCAGGGAATGCATAAAACATGGCTATACATCAGTAATGATCGATGCATCACATCTGCCATTTGCGGAAAATGTAAAATTGACCAGAAAGGTCGTGCGCTACGCGCACGCCAAGCGCGTAACATGCGAAGCCGAGATCGGCAGACTCGCAGGCGTTGAAGACGGTGTCAGCGTCGACAAAGATCAGGCCCTATATACAAACCCGGATGAGGCAAAGAGATTCGCCGAAGAAACAGAATGCGATGCACTGGCAGTTGCGATCGGAACCTCACACGGCGCCTACAAATTCAAGGGCAAACCGAAGTTGCGTATCGATATACTGAAGGAAATAGCCTATATGGTGCGCGTACCACTTGTCCTTCACGGCGCGTCCGGCGTCAAATCCAAATGGATTGATCGTGTGAACAAGTACGGCGGCGCAATGGAGCATGCGCGCGGCGTGCCCGACGAACTCATTCGAAAAGCCGTGAAAAACGGCATCGCCAAGATAAACACCGACACCGATTTGAGGATCGCTTTCACCGCAGGGGTTAGAGAGTATCTGAAGGAGAACCCCGCTGATTTCGACCCGAGAAAGATCACCGGGCATGCACGTGATCTTATCATCGAGGTCGTAAAAGACAGAATTCAGGTATTTGGCACGAAAGAACGTCTATGAAATCTGGCCTTTCCTTGCTGTCGGCTTTAGTGTTTTGCACCCTATTGGTCCTCATCACGTGCGGCGTGCCGCCAAAAGAATATAGTTACAACAATTTTCTTTTTGGCGCGCAGTGTAACGTTCGATTTCAATTTATTCATGAAGACCGCGCAAAAGAAATCATCGACGTACTCGATCTGGAACTTACGCGGCTCGACTCGCTGCTCAACTACTTCAGCGATAAGAGTCTGGTGAGCGAATTGAACCGCAATTACCGCGTGAAGGCTCCGGGTGATATAATATTTCTTGTTACGTTGAGCGACTCGGTCTCACGCCTGACCGGTGGCCTTTTCGATATTACAATAGCACCCTTACTCGAGGCTTGGGGTTTTTACACCGGAGAACCCAATCTGCCTGACGCCG
>JBFEPB010000305.1:0-2761 GCA_041550295.1 bacterium
AGCGTACTTCCGTCATCTACCAGGCCGGCAATATACTCACCGATCTTCTTTTCCACGTCGGTAAACGGCGGAATGTTCAATTCTGGTAGCTCATCCGACACCTCCACGAGCTTGGCGAACCGCGAAACATGAAGGAAAGAATCCCCGAGCGTTCTCGGCATACGATCGTTCACCTGAGCGACGACGAGTTTCGCTGTCTCGGCTGCCGCTTTTGAGCCCAGGCACTCAACACCCAAGCTAACAAAACCATGTTCATCCGGCGGCGATACGTGCAGGAAAGCAACGTCGAGTGGCAGCAGATCACGGTAGAAAAGGGTCGGTATCTCATACAGGAATACCGGGGTATAGTCGGCACGGCCGTCATTGACCGCTGCTCGGTCCGCTGGTCCGACAAAGAGCGAATTGTGTCTGAAGTGTTTCTCCATTCCGGGTTTGGACAAAGGGTCATCTCCTAGAAGCAACACATGAGTGATCTCGACATTGTTGAGTTTGTCCTTTCGCTGAGCCAGCGCTTCCGTCAATCGGAATGGTGTTGCAGCGTTGCCACTAATATAAACTCGGTCATTGCTCTTCACCACAGACACGGCTTCTTCAAAGGCACACAATTTCTTCCTGTAATCGTCAAACCAGCTCATGGCAGGAACTCCTTCTTTATATCTCCCTTCTCAGCGTAAACACCCCTGGCAAGCGTCTTGTTTCGACGGAGAGCCTTTTCGAAACCAAGTTCAGTGATCATTTTGAGATAAGGAAACGCACTCGAGGTGAGGGCGTGAGTAGCAGTTCGTGCAACAAGGGTCGTGGCATTGGGCATACAGAAATGAATGACACCATCCACTGTGTATATGAATTTTCCGCTCGGTGATATTTTTGCTGTTTCGACGCAACCACCCTGATCGATCGAGAAGTCGATGATCACCGAACCTTTGCGCATCGTCTTGACCATGTCGCTCGATACGAGAATCGGTGATCTCTTACCAGGCACCAGAACTGCCCCGATCACGACGTCGGCGAATTTCACGAGTTTCTCGATGTTGTGCCTGGTGGCAAACATCGTTGTCACTTTCATGTTCACCGAATGACAGGCAAGATGGTCCAGCTTGCTTCGTTCAATATCGAGCACATACACATTAGCCCCGATACCGGCAAATGTCTTTGCCGCGTTACAGCCAAGTGTACCACCGCCCAATATCACTACTTCGGCAGGTGGAATACCGGCAATCCCACCAAGCAGTATGCCCCGGCCACCGTGCGGTGATTCAAGCATTCTTCCGGCGATCTGAACCGACAGTTTACCGGCCATTTCGCTAAAAGGGATGACAATGGGGAGCCGGCCGTCTTCCTGCTGCATGATTTCATAGCCAACCAGCGTGACCTTCTTGTCCGAAATCGTCTTAAGGAATTCCTTGCGTGCAGTAATAAGGTGGATGAATCCCATGATAACCTGACCGTCTTTGATGTATTCATACTCTTCCTGCTGGGGTCTTCTCACCTTGAGCAAGACCTCTGCTCGCCTGTATGCCTCTTCCTTCGAGTACACGATGGTAGCACCGGCATTCTCATAATCAACATCTGAGAAACCAGCGCCTTCCCCCGCCTTACTCTCAACATAGACATTGGCACCGCACAGGACCAATTCCTGGGCACCCATTGGCGAAAGGCCAACGCGGTATTCATCAGTGCCTTTGAATGGCGGTATCTCCTTAGGGACACCGAATTGCATGTATCCTCCTTGTTTGGATCAAATAGTTGCAGGCCGGCCCCGGCGAAGCAGATAGCCGGCTGTATCTTCGATTTTTTTCATGAATCTCTAGAAAATTGGTTTCTCACTGAATTCACCAAATACGCCACGCAAGACATCAGAGATTTCTCCCACTGTTGCGTATTCCCTGACGCAGGTGATGATCGGCTCCATCAGATTTTCCCCGCTAATTGCCTTCTGCTGCAGAATATCGAGCCTGCGTCTTACCGCGTGGTTGTTCCTGCGTCTTCTTATTCGTTCTGTCCTGCTTCGCTGTTTGCGGACTGATTCTGGCGAAACCCTGACCACGGTGTACTTCTGCTTAACGCCACGATCGGCAAATTTGTTGACGCCGGCAACGATCACATCACCGCGTTCCATTGCCCGCTGATGATCATACGCGCTCCTGTGAATTTCTTTTTGAAAATAACCTTGCTCGATGGCACTAACTGCACCGCCCATCTTGTCTATTTCCTCAAGATAGCGGTTTATCTCTACCTCCAGCTCGCCGGTCAGGGCCTCCAGGTAGTAAGAGCCGCCAAGAGGATCGACAACCCGAGTAATGTTGCTCTCATATGCGATTATCTGCTGAGTACGCAGGGCGAGACGAACCGCTTCCTCGGTGGGCAGTGAAAGTGCTTCATCATAACTGTTCGTATGCAGACTCTGGGTACCGCCAAGCACTGCCGAGAGCGCTTGAAGTGCTACCCGGATCGCATTGTTCAAAGGTTCCTGGGCCGTGAGTGATGAACCAGCGGTCTGAGTGTGGAACCTCAGCATCAATGACCGCGGGTTCTCGGCTTTAAACCTCTGTTTCATGATCCTCGCCCAGATCCTCCGCGCAGCACGGAATTTTGCCACTTCCTCGAGAAAATCAACATGCGCGCTGAAGAAGAAAGAAAGCCGCGGCGCAAAGTCATCAATGCTCAAGACACCGCTCTCGATCACCGACTCAATGTAGGCAATACCGTTCGCAAGGGTGAAAGCAATCTCCTGTACTGCGGTCGAACCCGCTTCTCGTAT
>JBFEPB010000306.1:0-2751 GCA_041550295.1 bacterium
CTATGAGTATTCCGTCGATATCATTGCTTTTGAGCAATTGGTCTTTCGCCTGACGGTATTTGCTCAGACTTACCCTTTGAACAACGTTAAATTGGCTCGGTTCCTTGCTTACATCACCGTTGTGAAATATGATCACCTTGCCACGGCGCGGCTTGACATATTCACCAACCAGGCCACGCCAGAAGAAACGCCAGATCAATAGTGAGGAGATTCCTATTGCATAAGCCGGAGCAAAGCCCCTTACTCTTATGAAATCTATCTCAAGGAGCAGCGCGACGGCAATGATGATGATCATGCCGATGACAATGACCTGAAACATTTTGAACAATTCAGTCATCAATTGGACTTTTGCACGGGTAAGATATAGATTCGCGGTCTGAAACGAGAAGAGCCAGTAAAGCAGAAAGATCAAATTGGCGGCGATCGCTCGGGCGCTGAGAATCGAGTACTCAATAGCCGAGGACTTCCAGCTGACAAAGAAGACAGCCGATAGCAGCAAAGCATCACCACCGATTGTTATGAGTAGCTCAGTTTTGCGGGACATCTAACATCTAACGTGTCTTTAAGGCCTCCTTTGACGTACATCTAAGATGTCGCTATAGACCTCCTTTTGAGTGATAAATTATAAACAAAATACAGGACTTGTCAACCCCCTTTGTATTGTTGACTTTAGGGTCGATATTCCTATAATTTGGCATGCGTATCGACCAATTTCTGAAAAAAACCTTGCTGCTCAAGCAGCGTGGGATGGCAAAAGAGCTTTGCGACAAGAATTTCGTTAAATTGAACGGGAAATACATCAAACCCTCAAAACACGTGTCGGTCGGTGATATTATCGAAATTGAGACGATTAAGGGAATCGAACACTATCGGGTGTTGATGATCCCGCAGGGTAATGTGAAGAAGGACGAAGGCGATTTGTATTATACGGTGTTGGATAACCGACAGTAGAGCGTGACATAAGGATGATCTACAGGTCGTTTTCTCCCGGCATCAGTCAGGGTGGGTGAGCATGAAATTCGCGATTACGATCGGTGATCCTTCTGGTATCGGACCAGAACTGGCATTGAGGGCAATACCGAAATTGAAGGGTCTAGGAGAATACTCGATCTTTGGGAACCGGGAGATCTTGAGAAAGACAGCCCGGGATCTCGGTTTGATGAAAAACTATGGTTCACTGAGATCGCATATTGTTGACGCCACCGGCAACGTGAAATTCAGGTATGGCATATCGACAATTTCGACGGCTCGTGTTGCCTTGAGATCTATTCAAGGGGCGCTGGAATCTGGTGCCGGCATCATAATCACCGCACCTATCGTGAAAATGACATTGCGCAAGATTGTGCCCCATTTTATCGGACACACCGAGTATTTTGCCGATTTTTACGGCGTAAAAGACTACGCGATGACCGGGCTGTGGAGAAACAAGAGGATCATGTTACTGACCGCTCATTTGCCTTTAAAGAGAGTTTTCAATCACCTGAAGGCCGGTTCTATTGCCGAGCGCATATGCTTTCTTGAAAAGGGATTGAATCGCTATTTCGGGGTTGCGAGGCCAACGATCGGCGTTTCTGCTATCAATCCGCATGCCTTTGAATTCAGCTTGGGTGAAGACGAAGAAATCAAGGAGGGTATTAATAGGGCACGACAAAAGGGTGTCGATGTCAAGGGCCCTTTTCCGGCCGATACCTTGTTCAACCGCAAATTTGATGGTTTCCTTGCGATATATCATGATCAAGCAATGGTCTATCTCAAGTCCAAGCGGGATGGCTTGAACTTCACACTGGGCTTGCCTGTTATTCGCCTTTCGCCCCTTTATGGCTCGGCCTTGGATATCGCTGGAAGAGGCTGCGCTGATATTGCCGGGTATTTGGCTGCATTCAACATGGGCAAGAGGCTTTTCATTCATATGAAAAACTATGAAAAGAGGGTGGCAAATGAAAAACAAGTATAAGTCATTGATAATCCTTTTTGCTGTATGTCTTTGGGTTCTTGTTACGTGTGCACGAAAGACCGACCTTGAACGCGGTAAAGATGCTTTCAATAAGGGAGCTTATGATGCGGCATTGAAATCCTTGCGTGTCGCACTGGCAAAGGATGCCAGTCAGCCCCAGGTCCACTATTATCTCTGCATGACATATGCAGCACTCGATTCGGTCGAAAAGGCACTTTCGCATTATGCAAGGGTGGCCACGTTGGGGTCGGACCTGAAAGATGATAGAGATTTGAGAATGCTAATGTCAACAATGCTCGACATCGAACCGTATCCTGCAAGTATTATCGAGATGAAGGGAATGAATCAATTCAAAGGGGCGCTCAGCCCAGGTGGTGATTTGATCGCGATCGCCGCGTCGCGCCGAGATCGGGCTGACATATACTTGGCCGGTCTTGATGGAAGCAACCCGAGAAAAGTAGTGAGCGGAGGTATGAATACTGACCCGGTATTCTCTCCCGACGGCAATTCCATTGCTTTTGTATCAGACCGTGACGGTGACGAGGATCTGTACTTGTATGATCTTGCTACAAGAGAAGTGCGCAAGTTAACCGATAACCTGGCGCAAGATTTCGCCCCAGATTTTGCACCAGATGGCAAAGAGTTGATATTCGTGTCCAACATGGATGATCCCTACAAATGGGAGATATATGCAATCAATATCCAGAGCGGCCGCATCGGCCGACTGACCGACAACAAGTGTTGGGACGGGTTTCCGAAATACACTGCGAACGGACAATCGATTGTCTTTTCCTCGA
>JBFEPB010000307.1:0-2749 GCA_041550295.1 bacterium
GGTGCAAGTGAAGGCCGTCTGGCTAACTAAAAGAAATTTCTGATGGAAACAACCGCTGACCGAATAATCAAGGCAATAACAAAACTGGCCGACCGCCGTATCAGTTTGATGGAAGTGTGCGGCACACATACGATGGCGATTGCCAAATCGGGTATGAGATCGATGCTGCCGGACAGTATTCGTTTGCTTTCAGGCCCGGGTTGTCCTGTCTGTGTCACACCCCAAGAGACCATTGATTACAGCATTGCCTTGTGTCAGGAGAAGAATGTACTGGTCACCACGTTCGGCGATATGGTTAGAGTGCCCGGTTCGCGGGCTACGCTCGAAGCATTTTCGCCACACATCGTATACTCACCACTCGATGCGCTGACCCTTGCTGAAGAAAATCCGACTAAGGAGGTCGTGTTTCTCGGCGTCGGCTTTGAAACAACTTCGCCGACAATCGCGGCTACGATTATCACGGCTGAAAGGAAGAAGGTCAAGAACTTCTACGTGCTGTGCGCTTTCAAGTTAATACCTCCAGCACTTGATTTCATTGCCCGTTCTCCACAGATCGATGTGCAGGGGCTGATTCTCCCGGGTCACGTCTCGACGATCATTGGTAGCGAACCATACAAATTCCTGGCCGAAAAGTACGGCATCCCGGGCTGCATAACCGGTTTTGAGCCGATTGATATCCTCCAGGGCATTCTCATTCTCACGAAACAGATCATCGAGAGCAAGAGCAGTATCACGATCGAGTACAACCGTCTGGTGAGTCCGGAAGGCAATAGAAAAGCTTTGGAGATGCTGCATACTGTTTTCGACGTATGTGAAAGCCGTTGGCGCGGGATCGGATCTATACCCGGATCCGGGCTAACGGTTTCCAGAGATTTTGAGTGGTATGATGCGAGCAAGAAATTTGACATTGATGTCCCAGAGTCAATTGAGCCAAAAGGCTGTGTATGCGGCAGTGTATTACTTGGACTCAAAATGCCATTCGATTGCGCTCTTTTTGGAAGTGCGTGCACGCCACTGACGCCGGTAGGTCCATGCATGGTCTCTTCAGAAGGCTCATGTGCAGCATATTATAAGTATGGGGGAAATATCGGCGCAGGGTTGAAAAGGGACTCAAGGGGCGTTGATAGAGAGCTGGGACAGACTTCGAGTCGTAGAAGAAAGAGGAAAAGGCATCCCAAACGCTGAAGTACGCCACTATAGTAGATTCCGCGAATCGTTAATGAAGTTATGAAGAAGATCACAAGAAACCTCATAAGAAAATTCTATGAACTGCTCACTCCATGCCGGGTATGCCCGCGCGAGTGCGGGGTGGATAGATTGCGTGGTGAACTGGGCAGCTGCTGTGCTGGATTGGATGTTGAGGTATCATCGTATCATCAGCATTTCGGGGAAGAACCGCCTCTGGTGGGTCGGCATGGTTCGGGTACGATATTCTTGACTCATTGTAACCTGCACTGTGTGTTCTGCCAGAATTATGAAATAAGCCAGTTAGGTATGGGTAGGAAAGTGACCCTTGATGATCTAGCAAAAATGATGTTGCGTTTGCAGGAACTGAGCTGCCACAACATAAATTTCGTGACACCTACGCCCTGGGTTCCGCAACTGGTCGAAGCATTGGCGATCGCGCAGGAGCAGGGATTAGTCTTGCCCGTTGTCTATAATTGCGGTGGCTATGAATCAGTGCAGACATTGAAAATGCTGGAGGGTATTGTCGATATTTACATGCCTGATATCAAGTATGCTAAGAACGAACTCGCCGAAAAATATTCGGCAGCGGCTGATTACTGGGATATCGTGAGGCCGGCATTGAGAGAAATGTATCGTCAGGTCGGCGATCTGAAAGTGGAAGATGGAATAGCTAAGAAGGGGCTTCTAATCCGTCATCTTGTGCTGCCCAATGATATAGCCGGTAGCAGGCAGTGTTTTGAATTCATCAGCCGTGAGTTATCAGCCAGGACCGTCGTGAATGTGATGGCCCAATACTACCCGACGTTCAAGGCGAACCAATATGCAAAAATCAACCGTCGCATCACCACCCAGGAATACCGTGAGGCAATCCAGGAGCTAAACAGGTTGGGCCTTGACGAAGGATTCAAGCAGACGATCGATACGATCTTCAGGGCCATTGTACCTGAGTGGACAGACGACCTCAAAGACACAAACTCAAGATAGGTCTGTTCTTTTCCTGCTTGGCAAAAATACAGGCAGATCAACCGACGGCCGACCGCCGGTTGGGCACTGTTGCGGAGAGTATTGGTATTGACTTTGGCCCATAATTGATTATTCTATGGCAAGTTGATTTTCTCATCATAGAAGAACGTTCAATGTCAATATTAACGCACCAAGTTAATGAAAAGAAGGAGGCAAATTGAAGGTTCATGAGTACCAGGCAAAGGAAATCTTCAAAAAGTACGGTATTGTGACCCCGAAAGAGAAGATGTGCCGCACGGTCGAAGAAGTGATGGCCGCAGCCAAAGAGATCGGCGTTCCTTGTGTCATAAAAGCACAGGTCATGATTGGTGGCCGCGGCAAGGCTGGCGGTATAAAATTGGCGAAAAACGACAACGAAGTGAAGCAACACGCCGAGGCGATATTGAATATGGAGATCAAAGGCATCCCGGTGAAAAAAGTTCTTGTTTCTGAGGCGGTTGATATCGAGAGCGAGGCATACCTGGGTATCATTGTTGACCGGACAGAGAAGAAGACCGTAGTCATGGCGTGCAAGGAAGGCGGGGTGGAAATCGAGGAA
>JBFEPB010000308.1:0-2738 GCA_041550295.1 bacterium
GAAAAAGGCCATGCCTTGACTGTGCATAAAATATTCCTATACTTTAACCAATGAGTAAGAAATCCAAAGGTAAAAAAATCCCTCCCCCGGAAGCAAAATCCTTTTTCCTTGAAATACACTGGGAAAAAATCGTCATTGCTCTACTGTTCATTCTTCCGCTCATATATTTCTTTTCGTTTCTGAGCGCTGACCGCATGATCGGCGGTTCTGATTACTTGATCGGCGGCTACCCCTTTGAGAAATGGATTGGCGAACAGGAAGAAATGCCTTTGTGGTATCCGCACGTGTTTGGCGGCGTACCCGTGCTCGGTTCTCCGGTCGGCGGTTCACTAGCACCGCTCGCTCAATTGCGGGCGATAATTCCGCCCCATGTCGTGCTGGCTCTTTCATTTATTATCTTCTTTTTCCTCGCCGGCCTGGGCATGTATCTGTATCTGAAAGCAATCGGCCTGTCACCTTTTTCAGCCGCGCTCGGCGCGGTGATCTATCAATTCATTGGCAACCTGGCAACGACACCGACCGCAGGTCACGCCGGCCGCGCTGCAAGCATTGCCATGTTCCCGCTCATGCTCTACTTCATCCACTCGGCACTCAAGAGCAGGCGAATTCTGTTTTTCCTGCTTGCCGCACTTGCCGCTGCTTTTGCCTTTTATGAAGGACACTTCCAGATCACATATTACGGCTTGCTGTTCATCCTTGTCTATGTCATTTATTACCTGATCGCTCACCGGAGTGAGTACTCGAAAAAAGATGTTTTCAAGATCCTTGGCTACGGTATTCTGACCGTGATCAGCATCTGTTTGCTTATGGCTCCGATCTGGCTCCCTGTGCTCAGTGGTCTCGGCACTGCGGCACGCGGAGTTGAACGTGGTTACGGATACGCTACCTCCTGGTCAATGCCTCCCTTGGAAATACTGGATCTCGTCATCCCCACCTTCTCTGGCATTCTCGACAAGTACTGGGGCATGAATAGCTTCAAGATCCATGTCGAATATTTCGGCATCATTGCCCTTATCCTCGCGGTTTTGGCCACAGTATTATACTGGTCCAAGCGCTACGTGAAGTTCTATGTAATCGCAGCATTTGTCGTCGTGCTGGTCGCGATCGGCAGCGCTACACCATTCTTCAGAATACCATATGCGCTTATCCCCGGTTTTAGGCTGTTCCGGGCGCCTGCGCTGATTTTCTATCTCGTGAGCTTCAGCGTAGTCGTGCTCGCCTCAATTGGATTTGACAGCATATTTGTTAAAAAACCCGAGCCCCGGTCAAGAAAACTCTTCATCACCGGTGGAGTCGTCGTCGCGGTACTCCTTCTAATAGCCCTGGCTTTTTCCATTGCCGGAGAGTCGTTCATCAGCTCAATGCAGGAATCAATGAAAGAAAAGCTTACGTCGGCATGGGGATCTCAACCCGCTGGAGTAAAACTTGCAAACCTTAGACAAAACTATTCGAGCCTTATTGGCGGTTCCTGGCGTACTGCTGTTTTCGCCCTTTTTGTTCTTGGATTCATTTACTTATCGGTCAAACGGAACCTAAAGCCATTCATTTTTTCGGGGCTGTTCATCATAGCCGCCCTGGTCGACCAGCTGACCATCGTCTCAAGGTTCCGGCCTGAAGCGCCGTCACCAGCACAATATTATGCGGCCGACGATGTGACCCGATTCATCAAAGAGGATACTGCGTTGTTCCGGGTCTTCCCCACCCCATGGTACGAGCACGCGTCAGACCTATATCTACTATATCACAACATCCAGAGCGCGGGTGGATACATTCCCAATCCGCTGAAACGATATCAGGAATTTATCGGCGCCGGCCAAAGCGTCATGTTCACACCTACCAATTTACTACAATACTCCAATTGCCTCGACGTGCTTAACATCAAATACATTATCGCCCCGACCCTACCTGAGGACCTCTCACAATACGAACCGCAGGTCCAGGCCCTGATAACGCGGATCAAAACCTTTTTATCGCGATACCGGAGTGTTTTTGTGGGACGCCGATATACGGTTTACCTGAACCAGCACATGATACCGAGAGCGCACTTTGTCCATGATTATGTTGTGTACAGAGAATCCGAGACAATGGACATCCTGAAGTCGCAAGTGCCTGATGTCCGCTTTACCGTATTGCTTGAAAAAGAACCAGCACAGCCGGTGCCGGTCTCAACAGATACTACCTGGGCCGATGCCGTAGAAATCACTGTATACAAACCAAACAAGATCGTGTGCCGTGTCTCAACAGACCATCCTGGTTTTCTCGTGATTGCTGACAACTGGCACCCTGATTGGCAGGCCCTCGTGGACGGGCAACGAAGCGAAATATTCGTGGCAAACCATACAATGCGGGCCGTGTATGTGCCGGTTGGCACGCATGAAATAAAAATGGAGTATGTGTCAAAAGGATACAACCTCGGCCGATTCACCTCTCTTATCGCCCTGCTGCTGATAGTTGCCGTCTGCGCAGCATGCGTTAAGTTGAAGATCTGAAAATATCGCCGTATCATCGATTCTACACAGACTCCAACATATGGTTACAGCCCTGCTCAATATCGTGCATCGGACACTTGATTTTTCCTCCTTAATGTGTATAATCAAAGCTAATGAAAAAAATCGAGAAAATACTCGAGCGACACGGCTATAGAAAAGAAAGAATTATCCAGATACTCAACGATATTCAGAAAATTCACAACTACCTGCCAAAGGAAACCTTGGAATATGCGAGCCAGCACCTGCGAA
>JBFEPB010000309.1:0-2734 GCA_041550295.1 bacterium
AAGGGGCGAGCCCTAAGCAGGCCCTGCCCTGGTCACACCTCAGGCAGAACATCCACCTGGTTCATTATGCTGAGCTTACAAATCTTCTTGAGTGTTTCAAAGATACCGATATTTCTGATCGCCACGCTTTCAAAATATTCATATCCCTCGCTGTTCAACTGCTGTTCCAGTTCATTTATTTCCATTATGTTCGGCAAATCCCGTTTGTTGTATTGAAGGACCATCGGGATAGTCTGAAGGCTCAGATCATAGGCCCTTAAATTATCCTGCAGATTGGAAAGACTCTCGATGTTCTCCTCTAAACGCTCTGCCTGAGAATCGACCACAAAGACCAATCCATCAACGTTCCTGAGAACCAATTTCCTTGACGCGTTATAATAGACCTGCCCCGGAACCGTGTACAGATGATATCGAAGTTTCCAACCCTTGATCTGACCCACGTCCACAGGGAGGAAATCAAAAAAGATTGTCTGATCGAGGTCGGTAGCCAGACTCATCATTTGACCCTTGCGGTCGCCGGCAAGCCTGGCGTAGATCGAACGCAGGTTTGTGGTCTTACCGCCAAGACTCGTACCATAGTAAACGATCTTGAGATTGAGTTCCTTTTTGGCAAAATTCTGGTTCGCCATGTTCTATTCTATGTCTACAAAATTAAATGAATTATCTATCGTGAATGTACTGAGCCCGTCGGTAAGGATCGGCGCCGGATTCCCGTCACCAAACGGCGCAAGCGACCTGAGTACACCTATGTCTGACTTTCGTAAAAAGGCCTCGGGCTTGGCTTCCACAAAACCGTGGGCGTCAACCAGATCCGGAGAGCTGTGCTCGACATACTCTTTGATTTCGTTCACAAATGGTTCAAGCTTACTTTTCTCCATTGAGAAACCAGCGGCCTTCTTATGCCCACCAAAATCCATGAAGAACCTACGCATACCGTACAACAGTTTGTAGAGATCAAAATCGCAACTCCTAAGTTCACCAATGCATTTGTCATCTCTTATTCCCACGATCAACGCATTTCGTTTGAAGTAGTCGCGCAAGCGCGCGGCAACAGAACCGAGATAATGCTGCTTTGATAAGGGAACCAGCGCTACCACCAGTCGGGAAGAGACCTCTGCACTCGAGACAACCTCACTGAAAAGAGCGTCGATTTTCTCACGTCGCTTCTGATCAGTGATTTTTAGCGTCGAATAACAATCCCGGACTCGCCGTGGATCTTTTTCAGTGAAAAAATCAATACCGAGCTTCGGATCGAGGTAGGCGGCTGAACCGATTGTAGACAAAATCTCCCTGAGAATTCGGTTCATGTCGATTTCGCCTTCCTCCCTCAAACAAACGGCCCATGCATCATCTATTTGGTTGATGAGCTGCATACCGTGCCTGCAGAATATTCTGTTCTCGTCACACAACGGAACACGATCCGCAAATGTGCCGATGCATACTATTGGGTAGAAGGACTTCTTCAGACCGTAGAACTCACTGGCATTCACACCGAAAAACTTCTGGTAAAGAAATTGTGCCAGTTTGAAAGCTACTCCTACTCCCGCCAATTCCCTGAATGGATATCGTGAATCCTTACGCTTTGGATTTACCGCCGGGAAAGAAAAATCAGTGCCTTCTGTCTCATGATGATCACAGATGACCGCCTTCAATCCTTCTTGCTGCGCGATACGAAAATTATCTTCGTTGCTGATCCCGAAATCCACGGTCAAGAGCAAACGCACACCCTTCTCGCGGTAGTGTCTCAGAACCTCTGGATTAAGGATATACCCATCTTGCTCACGGATAATCGGATAAATATGGACCTTGGTACTGTCACTGGTGATGTCATCCAAGGCTTTGTACACCAGTGCAGCCGAGGTGTAGCCATCAACATCATCGTGGGTATATATCAGTATGCCTTCACCATTTCTTGCCGCAGTAAGGATATCTTCTGCGGCGCGGTCAATGTCTGGCAGCGTGGATGGATTGTGCAGCCTGCCAAGATCGGGGAACAGATAGTTCTTGGCTTCGCTATACTCAGGATAGCGGCGGGCAATTATCTCGGCTACCTCCCGGGGGATCGAGAAGTCAACCGCGTATTTTTCGATGAGCACCTTATCTGCGCCGTGGAGTGGCATTTTAATTCGCTTTCCCTGACTCTTCTTTCTCTTGCTTATCTGCTTCTATTCGTTCACGCAGAAAACTGACTATTTCTTCATGTTGCTCAGGCAGCAAAAGAAAGACCCCCCGGAACTGGTTCAAGAACGTCTTGCGTCGAAACGGACTGAGCAAAATACCATTCCTTCCAACGTACACGCGTCTGAATTCTGAGAGTTTTCGCCGCTGGGTCATAAAGATGTTCTTGATGATGACCTCTTCTTCATTCACATCATAGGCAGTGGGAAAGAAGTAGGATTGCACTGAAACGAAGAGTACTATGAAGCCGAAAATGCTCCAGAATATGCCATAGAACACGCCCACGATGACAATGAAGGCCGTTATGAAAACGGCGCTCAGCACCGTCTTGTTTAAATTGCGCTTAGCTGGATGGATTATCCATTTCATAAAGTGATATCTCTGTTATGTTCCCACGAATGGCAATATACTTATCTCGCGCACCCCTAACTCGTCAATTATTTCTTCCTTGTCTATTCCAGAAAAAGACTCAAAAACCACTAAGAGTAACCCCAAAGGTATCCCGCTTCATCCAACGAAAATTACGGTGGTAAAACCGGGTCGCAGATCCCGCAAA
>JBFEPB010000310.1:0-2732 GCA_041550295.1 bacterium
GAGCTGATCAAGAAAGGCGGCATGAAAACAGGCGAGCTGGTCATCAACAATAACGATCTGAAGCGGTATCGCAAAGATCTGGAGAAATTTCTAGAGAAAGAAGGATTCAACCTGAAAATCGTCGAAGATGATGGCATCAAAAAAGGCGGGATCATATTGAGGCACGGAACTACGCATTATATTGGATCACTAGACAGAATCCTCGAGTTGCTTAGCGATGAACTAGCCATCGCAATTTCGAAATCAATGTTTTGAGGGAGGTCATCTATGGCTGAAAATGATATCAGAAATATTGGATTGTTCGGACACGCGGGGAGCGGTAAAACGACAATTGCCGACGGTCTTTTATATCTTGCGGCTGCAAACACCAGGTTCGGTAAAGTCACGGACAAGACTTCGGTCTTCGATACCGACCCGGAAGAACAGGATAAGGTGTGCAGTCTAAACCTCGGGCTGGCATCATTCAAGTATCGGGATGTTCTCATAAATCTCATCGATACCCCGGGTTACGCAGACTTCATCGGTGAAGCGATAAGTGGCATAGAAGCGGTCGATCTAGCAGTAATTGTGGTTGATGCGGTTAGCGGCATAGAAGTGGGCACCGAAAGACTATTGGGGGAAATCACGAAGAAGAAAATTCCCGTGATGTTCTTTATCAATAAGTTGGGTAAGGAAGCAACCGATTTTCAGAAAACACTTTCGGCGATTGGTGAAGTATACAAAAAGAATCTCGTCCCGACAACAATTCCCATCAGTAAGGGCAACAAATTGAATGGTGCGGTCGACATCCTTAAGGGAACAGCCTATGACACTCAGGGTAAGGAAATGACCGTGCCCGAGGATATGAAAGAGGCAATACAGAAATATCGGGATAAATTCATCGAGGCAGCTGCCGATCTTGATGAGGGACTGATGACCAAGTACATCGAAGGGGAGAAGGTAGAGTTCAGTGAGTGTGTCGATCCCGTGAAGAAGGGTATTATTACAGGTAACGTAGCGTTGGTTTTCGCGGGAGATGCATTGGAGTTGGTCGGCACCAAAAATCTGCTCGAGGCGATCGTTGAATATATGCCCTCCGCGACGATGCTGCCTCCCTTTGAGTTGGCTGGTAAGACTATCAAAAGAGAAGATGCGTCGCCATTCATCGGTCATGTGTTTAAGACGGTAGTCGAACCCCATCTCGGCGAAGTGTGCTACACCCGGGTACTGAGCGGCACGGCCGCGAGCGGAGACGTTTTAGACAACACCACAAAATCAACCGAGGAGAAAATCAACCAGATATTTCTCATCAAGGGGAAAGAAAAAACTGAGATTGAGGAACTCAGAACTGGCATGATTGTCGGTTTGGTCAAATTGAAGAAAACGAATACCGGCGATACTCTTGCGAAGGGAATAGACGCGGCGCTACCAAAAATTACATTCCCGACTCCGTCGATCTCAATGGCGATCGTGCCTAAAGAGAAGGGCGATGAAGAGAAGATCTCAACCTGTCTCACCCGCCTGCATGATGAAGATCCAACGTTCACATTCGCATTCGACCCGGAAATAAAGCAATTGATAATCTCTGGCATCGGGGAACTCCATCTCGACATCATACTGTCCCGGCTGAAAAGGAAATACGGCGTCAGCGTTGATCTTGTGAAACCGCGTATAAAGTATCGTGAAACTTTCACCAAAAAAACAAGTGCACAGGGCAAATACAAGAAGCAAACTGGCGGGCATGGTCAATATGGTGACTGCTGGCTAAAAGTTGAACCCATGGAGAAAGGTGTTGGTTTCGAATTCGTCGATGAGATCGTCGGCGGCGCTATCCCCTCCCGTTACATTCCATCGGTTGAGAAGGGAGTAAGAGAAGCCCTGGAGCAAGGTTTTCTTGCCGGATTTCCGATGACCGATATCAAGGTCACGGTCTATGATGGTTCATACCATCCGGTTGATTCATCGGATATCGCTTTCAAGATAGCAGCATCCATGTCTCTGAAGGAAAACGCAGAAAAGGGTGGTGTGGTACTACTCGAGCCGATCCAGGAAGTTGAAGTCTACGTCCCTGAATCATTCATGGGTGATGTCATCGGCGACCTGAACAGCCGCCGGGGCAAAATCATGGGCATGGAGGGAGAAGGAAAGACGCAAAAGATAAAAGCTCTTGTTCCCATGGGAGAGATGTATAAGTACTCCACCAGTCTCCGTTCCATGACACAGGGCCGTGGCTTCTTTGACATGAGATTCAGCCATTACGAAGAAGTGCCACGTGAGATAACCCAGAAGATCGTAGAGGAGGCGAAGAAACAGAAGAGCGAATGAGACCCGTTTTGATTGATGTCGGCGGGATCCAGATACCCGCATACGGCGTAATGCTTGCCGTATCCTTTCTAGTCGCACTGTGGTATGTAAAGCGCAAAGCGCCAAAGCACAGCATCCCATCGGCGATAGTCGAGAACCTGGCGTTTTACATAATAGTCGGTGTGATAATCGGTGGCCGGTTGCTTTATGTTGCATTCCACTGGGCTCAATACCGCAGCGACCTGCTCGGTATTATCAGGTTATGGGAAGGCGGCATGATGTTCTTCGGCGGATTCATTGGCGGATTTATTGCTGGCGCGCTGTACGTACGACAGCAGCGTATTCCTATTCTCAAGATATCCGACGTTGTTGCTCCCTCACTCGGTCTGGGCCTTTTCTTTACCAGGATCGGCTGTTTTCTCAATGGTTGCTGTTTCGGAACACCCTCA
>JBFEPB010000311.1:0-2731 GCA_041550295.1 bacterium
AACCACATTGCATGCAGGTAGATCTTACCGCTTGTCATCGCCATGCAGGGCCGCAGATCATCCTGTCCGGTCAGATCGAGTGTCGGATACCCCGGGTCAAAATCCGGATACAGACAATCCCACATACCCCATATATAGGTATCGTTCACGAATGAATAGCTCACTTCGCTAGCAGCATTCGCTCCCCAGGCACCGTGTTCCATCCGGTAAAATTTCTCGGCGAAAACCTCGCTATAATAATTATAGTGTCCAGTTTCGCAGTTCGTCGAATTGACAAAGGTGTATTCTGTGTTCGTAAGACCATCCAGGTCGGTCATATCGTAGTTAGGCTCACTCCAGCCCCATGTCGCACCATGATCACGGTGCTGAATGAAAAATGCCCCGCTGTTGATGGCTGCATTGATGCCGGCGGCTGAACCCGAATCCCACCATGCGTAGTCATACGGATTAGTCAGTGGTACATGACCGTACGCGTTCCAGTATGCCACGACCGGTCCCGTACCAGTGCGCGTCGACCATGGGCTGCCGGCATACGGACTACCTGCACCAACATTGTACTCACGTGATGGACTCTTGCCCAGTTCATTGATCAAGAAACCGCGCACCACCTCGGATGCGAGCTGAAACCAACGATCATCCTGCCAGCCACATGCAACGAGCGGATTATCATAAAAGGGTGCTGATGTGTACGGTTGACGTTCGTAACTAAGGAATTTGTTGATGATCCGTGATAATTGAGCTTCACTCTGCGCACATATCCGGCCGTGATGCATATCGGGCAGATTGTCGGCATTGTAGTCAGCATAGATGTTGTCGGAAACACAGTAGCCGTTCCATACCGGCGAGATGATACCGTACAGATCGCCTGACGACGGATAATCAGACAGGAGCAAGAAGGCGGCAGGCGGTGTACTCCAGGTACTGTAGGCCGTGTTCAGGAAGCTCTCAATCGCACTAGCACTCGAACCACCTACTTCGGTCAGAGTAAAGATCTCACAACTGATACCCTGTAACTTACGCCACGCCTTGATCGTATCTGCCCACGCCTCGAACACCGGATCATCCGGGACAATGATTACATATTCCCAACCATCTCGCGCGTTGAGCCGCTCGGGCGCATAGAAATCGATCTCAGGCAATGAACCGTAGTTCAGCAAATGGTTCTGCAAAATCGGCTCCCAGAAGCGGCTGCGCAGGCGATCCTCACCAAATCGGCCAGTGCCGCCGACAAAATCAATTCGAAAACGGATGTCCTTGTGCAACACTAATTCCTTGCTGACCGGATTATACTGGAAAGGCATCACAGTCAACAAAACCATATCCACACCGCGTATGGTCCGTGCGTCCGAGATGATCACAGGCGATGCCGGATAGAACGCATTCGTTCCATATATTTCCATATCCTTTTGATAGGTAAGCGGTGGTTCATCGCTTTCCAGTGGATACTCTGGCACCGGCGGTACTTCGATACCACGCCGGATCTCTTTCCTGCTGTCAATAATCGTCACCTGTACCTGAGCACCCTTTGGTACTGCCAGATACCGGGATGCGCCATTGATATTCGGCGCGCCGGGTCTTGGCAGGAATACGGCCGGTACACCGTAGGCGTTCATCAAGGTGCCATCCAGCTCCTGTTCCTCAATCACCATCTGGTGCATGCTGAACACGAACTCACACCCCCACGATGTCTGGGAAACAATATTGAACAACGGATTCGACGCCCAGTTGTCCTCAAACGCCACTACCTCGGTTGCCGCATTAACAGCGGCAATCATTAACATTAACGACAATGCCAGTTTCTGCATCTTGCCTCCTTGGTAAGGATCGTCAGTCGGTCAACGGTTTCGAGAAGTGCTGCAGGAAACGGTATCGTTCATCTTAACCGTCTTTTGAGAACGAATCGCTATTCGCAACCGACTAGCGTTAACCAATATCTTATTAATAACTGGCTCGGAGTTGGAATGCCGGATAGATATCCGTAGTCCAAATCCGCAGCCCAGTTCTTCAAAGAAATACCCAGTTTACTTTCATCGCAGGGTATCACGACACAAAGTTTCAGCATTCATGAGATAGATTGATATTATTGTACTTCTCCATATTGATTTGTCAACAGACAAAAACGGACGGTTAACCGGCAAGCGGCTACGAAGCCCGTCGATCACACGAGAAGCACTAAATACGAATTTCGAAATACTGGACAAATTCAAACCAGCTTCCATCTACTGACGGTTTGGGGAACTTACTGCGGAAAGATTATTGGGTTGGGGTTGAGATGCTACAAACCGTTACCCAGTTCAGCATCCCAACCTCAACCCTTAAACTGTTTGCTACTATCTCAACAGCACAGTTTTCTCGACCTGCTGGCCCTGATCAGTATTGAATCGGACAAAGTAGACGCCGGCCGGAACTTTGCGGCCTTTATAATCGTAACCGTCCCAGTAAACATCATAGTAACCCGGATTCATGACGCCTTCGGCAAGCAGGGATACTAGACGCCCTGCTGTATCGTACACCTTCAGACTGACATGACCGCGGCTCGCCATTTGATAGGAAATAGCCATGCGATTCGTGAATGGATTCGGGTGAATCACACTCAGCATAGTCTGTGTAGGTAGGTTAACGATGCCTCTGTAATCCTCGACACCGACGGTTGGTTGTAAGGTTGTATAGCGCAGCGCGAAGCTGTCTGTTACAGGCACGGCAAGACTATCATAATCGTAGTTGAAACAAT
>JBFEPB010000312.1:0-2715 GCA_041550295.1 bacterium
GGATCCTGACCTGCTGGTTGGCACTAATACGGCAGACGATGCAGGCGTCTATCGTCTGAACGACGAGCTCGCCCTTGTCAAAACGATAGACATTCTTACGCCGGTCATCGAAGACGCGTACACGTTCGGCATGATCGCAGCAGCTAATTGCATATCAGATATTTATGCAATGGGCGGGGATCCAAAACTGGCGCTTAATATCGTCGGCTACCCGGGCATGGGTGATCCTAAAACACTGGGTGAAATGCTGAAAGGCGGCGCCGATAAAGCAAACGAAGCCAGCGTGACAACGATTGGCGGCCACACATTCGCCTCGCCAGAGGTGATGTACGGTTTGTCAGTATTGGGTTATATCCATCCCAAGAAGATCATTACTAACGCAGGCGTTAAACCCGACGACACGATCATTCTGACCAAACCAGTTGGTGTCGGAACCATCATCCAGGCGATGCTGCTGGGCAAGGACCAAGGGATAAATATGAAGCCTGTCATCGATGCCATGACTACATTGAATCGTGATGCCTCAACAGCCATGCGAAAAGCCGGTGCACATGGCGCGACTGATGTAACTGGATACGGACTGATCGGCCATCTGGTCGAAATGTCTGAAGCAAGCAAAGTCGGTATAGAATTGTCGTTGCAGAAAATACCCGTACACGAAGGAGCTGTTGAAATCCTGGATGAGGGCATCTTTGAACCGGGCATCACCATGAACCTCAATTCCTTCAACGATCGCGTCGATAAAGGCGATATTGACTCAAATCTCGTAAATCTGATCTTCGGCTCGGAAACTTCTGGCGGTCTGATAATCGCACTGCCTGAAGAAAAGATCGAAGAATTCAGACAGAACTACAATAAGAATTTTACCATCATCGGCCGCGCCACCGCTGAGAACCCCGGCCGCGTAACACTAACACCCTGATAGCTGGCACTGGTTTCTGGAGTTGCCTGTTCTATCAGTCTTTCATAGATTCAACTGTGTGGACTCACTTTGATAGCAGAAATCATCATTCTTCGAGCGAGCGTAGCGAGTCGAGAAGCATCCTGAGGTCCCTGTTACGTTTTAGTGTAACGATACCGGTTTCTGGTTTTGAATTTTGAAATTCGTGCTTCGAATTTCGAATTTCGCAAGCATAACACAATCGATCAGCTCGGGCAAATCGAACGTGGATATGCCTTGACTTATCTGCAAAAGGCATTATATTTAAACAGGAGGTGGTTATGCCAAAATTCTTAGTCACCCTTCCAAAAATGCCCACGGAGCAAATGATCGCATCGTGAAAGGCTGTTGTCACTGCTTCCGGAGGAAGCAGCCTCTGTATGGACAAGGCATATATCGATGAAGAAAACAGCCAGGCAATTTGCTGTTGGAGCGCTCCAGACCGCAAGAGCATTGAAGAACTGTTCGCCAAGGCGAGTGTGCATGTGGAATCAATCAGGAGCGTTGTCGAATACAAATAGCTTGCAATCGTATCCAATATTGTGGGGTGGCGCAAGCCGCCCCTTTTTTCTTGCGCATCACCCGACCCTGCTGCGCCCCATGCCGGCATTCTGGTAATTACCAACGTACCAGAGCGCAGATCGTGTAAACCTGAACTCCAGCCTGGAGGCAAATTAGCACTTGACATCTGCTCTATCATGGATATCTTAGTTAAAATGAATCTGTACATTCTTTATCACAACGGAGGCAAGATATGAAGCGCTTTTTGCCGCAACCCGGTCGGGTGCGAAATCATATCAACCTCCAATGCATGAGCGTAATCACTTCAAAGAACGCATCAAATAATCCACTTCAACATTACCTGCATACAGGTTGCTTTTCCCAAGGAATTAGGCAATGACCCTTCACCATTTTGGGCTCGGTCGAGTTACCCTACTCAATCGCTTACCGCTAAACCAATCGCAAATTATATTCAACCGTTTTCATTTCATAATAGAACACAAGACCAGAGGAGCATAGCAGTGACCAAAAATGAAAAAATGTGGAAGGAATTAGGTCTGGATGTTGAACTGCACAAGGAATTGTTGCAGTCAATCAATAAAACCTACAGGCAGACAGTAGGTGCACAAGAAAATCGGCCTACTGGCATGGAGTATTTTGACCAAGTTCTGCATGAATCCCACGGCGGGAGGGTTGCGGAATTAATTGAAGCCCGGCGGAACGGCAAGAAGTTCATTGGTACTTTCTGTATCTATGTACCCGACGAAATTGCCATGGCAGCTGACGCAATTCCTGTTGCTCTCTGCGGCGGAACACAATTCTCGATTCCTTATGGTGAGAAGATGTTTCCACGTGATATCTGTCCGCTCATCAAATCGACATTCGGCCTGGCTCTCTCCAAGACTTGTCCGTACGGTCCAATAAAAGATCTGGGCGTTGGTGAAACCACTTGTGATGCAAAGAAAAAGGCATGGGATGTAGTAAACTTTCACGTCATGGAAGTCCCGCAGAAGAAGACCGATCTTGATTTTAGCCTATGGTACCAAGCTGTTCAGGAATTCAAGAATAGAATCGAAGAACTTACAGGGAAGAAGGTAGAAGCAACAAGGTTGGCCGAAACAATAGACATCATGAATGAAAAGCGGCAGGCGTTGCAGAAATTGAATGAGTATCGAAAATTGGATCCACCGCCAATCAGCGGTCTCGATGCCCTGGTCGTCATGCAGGCAGCACTCAATGACGACCCCGTGCGCTTCACCAAGCATCTTAACATA
>JBFEPB010000313.1:0-2707 GCA_041550295.1 bacterium
CTCTCCGAATCTACAAAAAAACTCATGCTTTTCCAAAATTCGAATTGTACTCCCTAGTCTCACAGATGAGGCGAGCAGCAAGTTCTATACCTATGAACATTGCAGAGGGAGCTGCACGTAACACTAAACCGGAGTATCGGAGGTTTGTATCGATTGCGAAGGCTCAGTAGGAGAAATATCATATCAGATCATCCCGAGCAGAGATCTGGGCTATCTGAGTAATGAAGATTCGGCTGACTTGTTCGACGGATACAATCGCGTGGGTATGATGCTCACGAGACTTGTACAAAGTCTAGAGAAAAAATTAACAGCAGTCAATTGAAATATGAGGCAACGAATACGATAAATATGTGTGATCAGGAAGGAGGTTAGATGAATTTGATACTACTATGTGTTTTAGTTGGCTTAGCCCCCCCGACCGATTTCCGGGCGTATGACGCTCCGGACGATGGAGGGGGCGAAATAATAGTCGAGTGGCAGGTATCGCCAGATGATGCGATGATCGAGGGTTATGAAATATATCGCAGCGAAAACGGCGTCGATTTTGCAAAGGTAGGTTTCATTGGAAAAGGCCGTTCGTACTACGGCGATGAAACAGATGACGCTGTCACCTATCAATACAAGGTAGCCGCCGTTCTTGACACAACAAAGGCTTTCTCGCAGCCCAGCGCAGCAGTAACAAGCCGCGCATCCTGGATCAGTGTCTCCAAACTCAATATCTACATCGCAATGATCATATTCGGCGGCCTGATACTATACTTCATATACCATGCCCGTAAGGGGAAGGAATTATTCATCCGAAAAATCGCCGGGCTGCAGGCGATCGACGACGCTGTCGGCCGTGCAACTGAGATGGGTAAGCCGATACTGTACACACTTGGACTCGGCTACATCGAGGACATCGCGACGATCGCAAGTTTGAATATTCTCGGCGAAGTAGCAAAAAAGACGGCGCAATACGACACAAAACTGATCGTCCCCAATGCTGACCCGATCGTATATACGGTAGCACGCGAAATCGTCAAGGAGTCGTACACTAAAGCCGGTAGACCAGATGCATATGACCCTGACAGTGTATTCTTTCTTGCCCGGGAACAGATGGCCTATGCGGCTGGCATTGACGGCATCATGACACGCGAAAAACCAGCAACCAACTTCCTGGTCGGGTATTTTGCCGCAGAATCGCTCGTGCTTGCCGAAACAGGTGCCGCTACCGGAGCGATCCAGATCGCCGGCACCGATGCCCTTGCCCAGTTACCTTTCTTCGTGACCGCGTGCGACTATACCCTGATCGGCGAAGAATTGTACGCCGCTTCCGCATACATCTCGAAGCGACCGCTGCTGCTCGGTGCAATAAAGGGCGAAGATTGGTCAAAGGCCATTATCGTTACGGTGCTCATACTGGCTTCGATCGTCGGTCTGCTTTCCCGGTTCCAGATACTGAATTTATTTCAATAGGAGTCGATCATGAAAAAAACCATACCCTTAGCACTTATCTTCATCGCCGGCATGCTCGGCGTCATCTCATTTGTCATTCCCCATCCATCATACCAGACCTATGACGAATGGATACGCAATGACATGCTCCGCGTGCTCTCTGCCTTTGCCGTGGTCCTTGCACTGGGCAGCTTGCTCCGCGTGCATTTCGACAAGATCAGGCGTAAACGAAAGAACTGGCAGTTTTCCTGGCTACTGCTGATCGCATTCGGTGCCTCAGCGGTGATCGGGCTGTTCGGCGGTGTGTCCGCTGAAGGTATTTTGCCGACCGCGATCGGCTCATTCCATTTCGATATCCAGACTCTCTACGAGAACATCGTGATCCCGCTTGCTTCCTCCATGTTCGCGTTACTTGCGTTCTTTATGGCTTCGGCAGCGTACCGCGCGTTCCGGGTGCGCTCCATGGAAGCGACCCTCCTGCTGGCCTCGGCCTTTATCGTGATGATCGGTGTTCTGCCCATTGGTTACAGCATCTCCCGACACCTGCCCGGATTCGTCCAGTGGATCCTCAACGTTCCCAATGTGGCAGGCCAACGCGGTATTGTCCTCGGCATCGCACTCGGCATAGTCGCAACATCGTTGAAGATCATCCTCGGAATTGAGCGTGCGTGGCTTGGAGGTGGCGAGTGAAACTATACGAGAGGCTGACGACAATTGACCGCAGGGTCATCTATGCCATCCTGCTGGCTGTAGTCACATTGCCGCTCCTGTTTCCTTCAGTCGTGAAAGTGACGGCCATGAGCCCGGTCGAGAAACTCTTTACCGCAGTGGACAACACCCCAGGTGAAAAAGCGCTTATTCTCGACTGCAGCTATAATCCTAACATCAAGGCTGAGGTCGAACCAATGGCCATTGCCATACTCAGGCACGCGTTCAAAACGAGAAAAAAGGTGCTCGTTCTGAGTTTGTATGTGGAGATGATCGGCCTGGCGACCAGAGCAATAAATCAGGTGGCCGAAGAATTCAATACCACGGCAGAAACATATCAGGACAGCATTATCTACGGCCGCGATTATGTATTTCTCGGCTGGCAACCACCACCTATTGTGCCTATGCTCGGCATGGGAGAAAGCATATCCAACATATATGTCGTCGATTACTACGGGAATCAGACCGACACGCTACAGATGATGAAGACGATCAAGAACTACAATGATATCAGCATACTCGTCGCACTCAGCGGCTCGCGTATCCCAATCTCGTGGGTTGC
>JBFEPB010000314.1:0-2694 GCA_041550295.1 bacterium
CGCATCGAGTTTTATGATATCACGGGTGATCTGAACCTCAAACGATTCTTCAACAGGCGAACGCTGGATCGTAAGGACGACAATGGTACCCGGATCTCCGCGTATTTCCTTGACCACGACATCTACGCTCTTGCCCTCGGTTGGAGCACCGTCAACCATGAGGATCTCATCTCCTGGTTGAAGACCCGAACGATACGCTGGAGTACCCTCGAGTGGTGATATGATCATGATGCGCTCATCGCGCCGTCCGATCGTCGCCCCGATGCCGCCGAATTCACCAGTCGTTGATTCCCGAAGCGCGCTGTATTCATCACGAGTCAAGAAATCCGTATGTGGGTCATTGACCACATCGATCATGCCGTCGATCGCGCCGATGATGAGACTATCCGCACTGACAGGTGAAACATAACTATCCTGCAACTCTTTGAGTATCTTATTGAAGGCCCTGAGCATGGAGTACGTGTCAGGGTTCGCCCATAACCTCTGGCCGACAAACATCCCGCCACATACAAGGAAGATCAAGCATAGAAATATAAAAGCCTTTTTCATATCTTATACCCCTTTCTAGTCAATATTTCCTTAACATGATGGACTACTTCATCGTGCAGTGCGTCAACAGATTTCTCACCGTCCAACACCTTATATCGCTTTTTTGCACGAGTTGCCATCAATCGAAAGCCACGGCGCACGCTCCTGTGATAGTTTTCGTTTTCGGTCTCCATTCGATCATTGTACTTGCCTCTTGTCCTGCGTTTGATGACATCGATATCAACAAGAAAAGTCAGATCGGGTTTCAACCCGGCGGCAGCAAACCTGTTGAAGATGGTAACCAACCGCTGGGGCAAACCGCGCGCATAGCACTGATAAGCAAAAGTTGAATCAGAAAAACGATCAGTAACAACAATTTTCTTTTCCCTGAGAGCCGGTAACATCTCCTCGTACGCCAACTGATTGCGCGCAGCGAGAAACAACAACAACTCACACTTCGCATGCATGCCTTGATTTCTTTTGTCAAGAAGGATCTTTCTTATTTGCTCCCCGATTTCAGTGCTTCCCGGATCTCGTACAAATATGTGCGGTATCTTGTTGGCAGTGAGCCATGCCACCAATGCATTGGCTTGAGTTGTCTTACCTGAACCCTCGACGCCCTCAAAACTGATCAATATGCCACGCTTGACGCCATGCATCCAGTACTACTCTATTTCCGCCTCTTCCCTTTGCTGTATTTCTTGATGTATTTCTCGGTTTTCTCACGACAAATATAATCAGGGAACTGCACTGGCGGTGATTTGAAGAAATAACTGGAGGGCTCGACGATAGCGCCGCTTAGTTTACGGTCGAGTGCAAGTTTCGCGCACCTGACCGCGTCAATAACCACGCCCGCCGAGTTCGGAGAATCCCAGACCTCCAGTTTCAATTCGATATTCAAGGGCACGTCTCCAAACGTGCGACCCTCGAGCCGCATGTGAGCCCATTTTCGGTCTTTCAACCACGCCACATAATCAGATGGACCGATATAGACATTATCCGCACCTATGTCGTAATGTAATAATGATGTTACGGCCCTTGTTTTTGACACTTTCTTTGAAGCCAATCTTGAACGTTCAAGCATGTTGAGAAAATCCGTATTGCCGCCAACGTTGAGCTGCGACGTACGTTCCAGCTTAACGCCGCGGTCATTGAAGAGATTGACCAGAACGCGATGCAGAATCGTCGCGCCAACCTGCGATTTTATATCATCACCCAGTACTGGCAGACCCTTTTCGATGAAGCGCTTCTGCCAGTATTTCTCGCTCGCAATAAACACTGGAATACAGTTTATGAAAGCACACCCTGCGGTAAGAACCTGTTCCACATACCATTTAGTGGCCTCTTCACTGCCCACCGGGAGAAAATTGATGACCACGTCTGTCTTGGTATCGCGCAGCAAACCGACGATATCCGCGGTCGGCCCGGGTGCCTTCTGGATAATCTGCGATAGATAATACCCCAACCCGTCATGAGTCATGCCCCTCACCACTGGTACGTTCAACTTAGGCACCTCGCAAAATTTGTACGTGTTATTCGGCTTTGTGTATATCGCTTCGGCCAAATCCTTACCAACTTTGTTCTTATCGATGTCAATTCCAAATGAAAATTCGATATCACTGACGTGATAACCGCCCAACCGGGTGTGCATTATGCCCGGAATTATATCCCCTTCTTTGGCATTACGGTAATAGTAAATACCCTGGACCAAACTAGAAGCACAATTTCCCACACCAATAATTGCGACTCTAACCTTTGACATTAGTCCTCCTTAGTTTTAATTTTACATCTTTTACCTGCCATGTCAAGGTTGACAAAGTCAAGATTGACAACAGACCCATTTTTGCTATTATATGATTGACCCGTAAATGGCATATTACAAAATCTGCACTTTTTGAGGGGGATTTTATGAATCATCAATATGAAAATGGTTCATATTTGTATGGATTTGTATCACGATAAGGGAGGTTTAATGGCAAGAATACTGAGTGGTAAAGACCTTGCGCAAAAAATGCGCGAGGAAATGACCGCAGAACTTTCAGAACTCAAGGAAAAACACAGCCTGATTCCAGCGCTTGCAGTCATCCTGGTGGGCGACGACCCTGCTTCGATCTCATACGTTAGGGGTAAAGAAAAGGCATGTGCTGAGGTCGGCATCAATGCCCG
>JBFEPB010000315.1:0-2690 GCA_041550295.1 bacterium
ATGCCGCCGACCGTGATCACTTTCATTGCGTCACTTGGTATCTCAATCCTCGGAACAACCGCGTTACCCGCCGCCGTGACCACCAGCAGTCCGCGTTTTGTTGCCTCATATGCGGCGATCGAAGCAGGGGATGTCTTCCCGTCAAAATCCCTGGGCCAGGAATACCAGTCTGAGTAACCAAGCGAGCTCGAGACAATATCCGCGCCCTGGGATTCGGACCACTCGAGTCCGGTAATATAGGTGTCCTCTTCCGACGGGAATTCGTATGTGGTGTCCGGATTTTCTGTTTTCGCTACGATGAATTGTGCACCAGGTGCAACGCCGATATAGCGTCCGCTGAAATATCCACCGACCAGACCGAGCATTTCGGTGCCGTGTCTCGGGTGATAGTAATCAGGGTGGGTAGTCGCATAGCCGTCGGTATTTGCATCACCCCTGACGCAATAGAATCTTACTATATCAGCATCGGGCGCCGCGAGGGTCGGCAGATAGGCAAATGGCGTAGCCATCGAATCGATATTGCCGAATGTAGTACCGCCGTCATATGATGTTCTCGAGTATATTTTCCCCGCCGATTCCCATGCTATAGTCAATGTATTACCTGTTTTGGCCACAGAAATCTTGCCGATCGAATTGAGGCCTGGTGTGAGCATGAGAGCTGTCGTAAATGTTTCACCGAAATCCTCTGATTTTGCGAATACCACACGGAATAGCGGATCATAGGAATTATCCTTCCATATTGCATATATTGTGTCTCCTGAGGTGATCGCTTCTGCATCCTTGCCGACTGCCGTGTACGTCTGCGTAAAGGTTGTGTCTGTCGGTGGCATCGTCGATTTTATGAAATACAGGTTATTTGCTGGTGTAACATGGTAGAATATGCCGATGGCTGAAGTACCTTTTATCATCTTCGGTGCCCGGATACTCGCCGACGAAAAGCCGAGAATCGATTCCTGATGAAACCCTGAACTCGTCCCGCGATTGAACAGCAGAATGGTCGTGTCACTGTCGGGGTCTTTGCTATGATACGCTACGTATACTGTGTCACCGGCAAGAACACAGGTTGGCTCGCGGCGCGGTGCATCAGCAAACGGAGTTGAAGGCACGAGCGTGGTATCACTGTATACCATGTATCTCAGACCATAACGGTCGCGGAAGAATACAAACATTGTATCATTGCCGCAGGCGTCCAATTCCACCACCCAGTTATTGTAGAGATAATTTGTCAGTTTTATCGGGTTTTCTGACCAGGTCATACCGTTATCAGTAGAATAGGTGTATAACAGGTCGCGCACCGGCTCAAAATTGGACAGAGTATCGCCAGAGAGAAAAAGATTGTAGCGGCTGCTTGTTTTGTGGAATATTAGATCACTGAACATACCATATTTTGAAGTTACGGGCATGTTGTTCATAAATATCTGATCGCCGCCCAGAAAATCGTACTCGGCAATGACGTCTACTACTTCAGGACTTACCGCAATATGCGTGCGCCTAAGTCCACTGTCCAGAAAACCTACCCTGACGTTTGAACCGAATATACCCATCTCGTGCACCCGGTCGATACCGAACATCTGCGACTGGTTATAGGTCAATCCGTAAGTTGCTGTGTCCTGAACCGTTGCTTCCGTTTCCTGTGGTGCTCTAAATGGTGCGACTTTTGTAATTTTGTATACAAAATCGAGCCGGGCGATATCCTCGATATCTTCAACGGCAATGATAAAACTCGCCGCATTGAGCCATTTGGACCTGGTGATGAGCAGGCCGCCATTGGCTTCAACCTCTGCGATGTAATCTTCGTAGACCGGTATATCTGCATAATCGGTCATGCCTCTGCGCAGTGCTCTTCGCTGAAGCGCTTCATCAGTTAGAAGCCTTCGGGCCGCCATGACTGCGGCGTCATATTTTTCGAGGGTCACATTCTTGTCGGTGAAATAGACCCAGACTCTGACATGAGTATCAGCGTAGCAACGTGGGTCAACTTTGTTCTGAAGCGGTGACCGGTAATCGTACATAACTCCCAGTAAAAACAGAACCGTCAACATTGATCCTCCTTTTTATTTCAAAATCTGAGTACGTCCTCAATAAATACTATAATCAATTGTTTTCTTTTTCATTCTGAATGGCAGTGCCAGAAGCAAACCAGCGATGAATCCTCCGATATGTGCGAAATAGGCTACTCCGCCTCGTGCGCCGAGAGACGAAACGCCGAAGAGAAATTGATATAAGAACCAAATTCCTAGAAATATGTAGGAAGGCAGATATGACACCCTGAGGAAGAAGCCGAGAGGGATCAGAGCCAGAACGCGTGCTTTGGGAAAAAGTAGTACATATGCGCCCAGAACACCGGATATGGCGCCGCTTGCTCCAATCATCGGGATCGTGGATCCGGGATCGATAATGCTCTGTAGTAGTGCCGCGGCAACACCGCAGGCAAAATAGAACAGCACGAATCTCAGATGCCCCATCCGGTCCTCGACGTTATCGGCGAATATCCAGAGGAATAACATGTTCCCGGCAATGTGCATGATACTCTCGGCATGGATGAACATGCTCGTGAAAAGTGTAACGAAACTTTCAAAACCTGTCGGATGAAAAAGGGAGTAGGGTATGACACCAAATTGACGCACGAAATCATTGAGTTCTTGTCCCAGTGAGATCTCGTAGAGATAGATGATAATGTTGGCGGCAAG
>JBFEPB010000316.1:0-2687 GCA_041550295.1 bacterium
GGCAGGAAAGTGGTATCCTATTCCATAACAGGATGGGATGTTACCAGGATCACGGAGTTATTGAGACGGCCAGTCTTGATATGGGATAACCTCTTTGCGAATGACTATATCCCAGGTAGAATCCTTCGTTTTCCCTATCGAAGGCGTTCGCCCGAGATCCTGAAAATGGTCCGCGGTATTCTGCTCAACCCGATGAATAACTACCTGGAATCAAAACCCTTGATAAGAACTGCGGCAATGTTCTTCCATGACCCTGATAATTATAGCACAACTCGGGCACGGAAAATGGCATTAGCCTAGCCAACTGAATCCAGCAACTACCAATATCACTGAAAGACTTGCATAGATATCTGGCCAGTACACACTGCAGAGATCTCATTCCGGTTGCCAATTGCGTAGTGGTCTTATATTAATGTAAAACGCAAGGTAATACCAAATAAACTCTATAATTACACACATTATCAATAGAGGGCAAAGCACACTACGCGGCAGCAGAATCATGAGGAGCGTGCACAAAAATCACTCAGGAATTGTTGACTTTCGCTGTTATTCGGGTATAATACTGAAAGGAGATTTAGCATGCAAGAAACAAAGCCTCAACTAAATATCGAGATAAGCCCTGAACAATCAGAGGGCATATATGCAAATGGGGTCGGGATTCACCACACACCTTCAGAGTTCATCCTTGATTTTCTGCGTGTTTTGCCTGGCGCACAAAAGGCAAAGGTATTCACTCGCATTATCATGACACCGCAGAACGTTATCCTCCTGAGAAACGCACTGGATGATAATATCAAGAAATACGAGGACCGTTTTGGCAAGATCAAGATCTTCGGCAAAGAAGAAAAAGAAATCGGTTTTACGAAAAGTCATTGATTTCTTTGTAAAAACCGATTACCACGCGTATCTGGTCGGCGGCTACGTACGAGATTCAACGCTGGGTAGGGAGTCAGTTGATATCGATGTCGTTGTCGAAGGGGATGCGGTCAAGGCCGCCCGCGAATTGAACGTACAAGTGAAGGGTAAATTGACCACCCATCATGAGTTCGGAACGGCCTCGATCACTATTGACAGCTGCCGGGTTGACCTCGCCAGCGCGCGCACTGAGAAGTATCCTTCTCCAGCGCATCTCCCCCACGTATACCCTTCGACGATAGTCGAGGATTTGAACCGCCGGGATTTCACGATAAATGCCATTGCAATGTCGATCTCCAAAGAAAACTTCGGAGAGATATTCGATCCATTCGATGGAATGAACGATATCAAGAAGAAATTGATCAGAATTCTACATAGAAACAGTTTTATGGATGATCCCACGCGTATCTTCCGGGCACTGAGATATAAAAACCGTTTTGGGTTCAGGTTTGAGGAAGAAACCGAAAGTCAGATGCGTCAGGCAATAAAGGGCGGGATGGTCCAAAAGCTCAGCGGCCAGCGGTTGCTTAATGAGCTCACGCAAATATTCAATGAGCCATCCTATGCTGCGATCATCCATGACTTATTCAACTATGGTGTGTTTTCACTAAAGCGGAGCGAAATGAAACTCGTTCCTGATTCCAGCGAACACGCCTTCTATTTCTTGTTATCGAGATTACCCAAGAATAGTCTGCCCTTAGCGAAGGAATCAAGGGAGATTGTAGATGATTTCCGCAACATGCACAAGATTATGTTGAAACTGAGCAGGGCGAGCAAAAGAAGTGCAATCCATTCGATCCTGCGGCCGCTCAGTAGAGAACTGGTTGAAGCAATGGCTCTGCTCAAACCCGAACTGTCTCAAAAAGCCAAAATCTTCCACAGAATGATAAAAGAAAAACCCTTGATCACCGGCCAGGACCTGCGCAAATACAGTATAGGACCGAATCACAAGTATTCAAAGATATTGAACAGGTTGTTTGAACTTCAGCTTGATAATAAACTCAAGAATCGGAAAGAAGCTATTGCATATCTGAAATCCCTGAAGAGAAGATGAGCTACTTATTGGGTCTCGTCATCTCACTGCCGGCAATCCTAATCGTGATAACGGTGCATGAGTATTTTCACGGGTATGTAGCATATCGTCTCGGTGATCCAACCGCGAAATTCGCTGGGCGCCTTTCACTAAATCCCATCAAGCATATTGACCCCATCGGCTTCATTGCTTTTCTGATCTTTAGATTAGGTTGGGCGAAGCCAGTACCGGTAAATCCATATAATTTTCGGGACATGAAGAAAGGCATGATCTATACTTCCGTCGCGGGGCCTCTGTCGAATTTTCTCTTCGCGATTCCTTGCGGGATATTGCTGCGATTGTTTCCTGCTCTATCGCAGAACAGCGTTCTGATGCCGCTGGGTCTCATTGTCGGGATTACACTTCAATACAATCTCATATTGTGCGCATTCAACCTGATACCTATCCCTCCGCTCGATGGCTCGAAAGTCTTCTTCAACCTTCTACCACCACAATACGCACGTGTTGAATACTGGTTTGAGCGATACGGGCTGATGCTACTTCTGGGATTGCTATTTGTTGACGTGGTTGTAGGAATACCGGTATTATGGGGATGGATACGGCCCTTCGTGAGTACTTTTTCAGGCTTTTTCGCGAGTACACCTGCGCTCAAAGCTCTCGGTCTTGCTCTTTGAGACATAGTGTTAATCTACGTAACATATTTATCGTAGTTCTAAACAAGGAGGCAAAATGAGTAAAA
>JBFEPB010000317.1:0-2674 GCA_041550295.1 bacterium
AAAAAACCCCTTGTCGGGATCTACGACAGGTTAGGTTTGTTAGCTGTTGACTATCCGATAGATTTAAGTATGATATTGCGGTGCCCCAGATGTCGAAATCAAGGACCAGAATTATCTCTGTGTGCGGGCACATAACATATTTTTCTAATAACACATTAATATGACAATGAATGAAATAGGTTTTGACAGCGAAAAATATTTGAAAGAGCAGAGTGAGGAAATACTCAAACGGGTGCAGCATTTTGACAGGCGCTTGTATCTTGAGTTCGGAGGTAAACTGATCTTTGATTATCATGCGGCGCGTGTGCTGCCCGGGTTCAATCCAAATGCAAAAATGCAGTTGTTGCAGCGACTTAAGGATAATATCGATATATTATTGTGTATTTATGCGGGTGATATCGAACGCAAGAAGGTCAGGGCAGACTTTGGGATAACTTACGACGTCGATACGCTGCGACTGATCGATGACCTGAAGGACTGGGATCTGTCTGTTAAGGGTGTGGTCATCACGCGTTTTGACAACCAACCATCGGCAACGATATTCAAGAATAAGTTGGAGCGGTTGGGCATTAATGTCTATACGCATCGTTATACAAAGGGTTATCCGACTGACGTCGACACCGTGGTCAGCAACGAGGGTTATGGCGCAAATGACTATGTCAAAACCGATAAATCTCTGGTAGTAGTTGCCGGGCCTGGTCCGGGGAGCGGAAAACTCGCAACATGTCTCTCGCAATTGTATCATGATCACCAGCAAGGTGTGAACTCTGGCTATGCGAAGTTCGAAACCTTTCCTGTGTGGAACATGCCGCTCAAACATCCGGTGAATGTCGCATATGAAGCTGCGACCGCGGACATCCGGGATTTCAATATGATCGATCCGTTCCATCTCGAGGCTTATGGCAAGACCGCGGTCAATTACAATCGAGACGTTGAGGTGTTCCCGGTACTGAAGCGCATTTTCACGAGAATAATGGGCAAGTCCGTATATAATTCGCCAACTGACATGGGCGTAAACCGCGCCGGATTCGGCATAGTTGATGATGCGGTTATTCAGGAGGCGGCAAAGCAGGAAATAATACGAAGGTATTTCCGTTACCGGTGTGAGTACGTGATGGGTTTCGTTGACAAGGATACCGTGCAAAAGGTCGAACTCTTGATGGAAGAGATGCACGTCAAACCCGAGGATCGCGTTGTTGTCGGACCGGCGCGTAGTGCCGCGCAGGAGGCAAAGGAAAAAGGTAAGGGTAACGAGGGAATTTTCTGCGGCGCGGCCATCAGGTTGCACGACGGTACGATCATCACCGGAAAGAATTCCGTGCATATGCATGCTGCATCGAGTCTGGTGCTCAACGCGATCAAACACCTGGCAGAAATACCGGATAAGATTCATTTATTGTCACCGATGGTCATCAGCTCGATATCCAGTCTGGACAAATACTTCATAAAACCGAAAAAGACGGTCAGCCTGGACCTTGAGGAGACTTTAATATCCCTGAGCTTCAGCGCGACGACCAATCCGGCCGCACAGATGGCGCTTGAAAAATTGAAAGAATTGCAGGGTTGTGAAATACACATGACCCATATCCCAACACCAGGCGATGAAAAGGGCCTGCGCAAACTCGGCGTGAACCTGACGAGCGATCCGAATTTCTCAACGAACAGTCTGGCAATAATCTAACTGCGCCCATTAAGCCTGCCGTTTATTTGTTGACTCGACGCATGCTCTTTGTATAGTTCTTAGAAGCCTATTGTATGAAGGGCGGAACACATATGAAGTACGTCGCATTAGTCATTCTCATATTCTTATTACCGTGCTTTGCTGTTAACTATAATGTAGGACTCGCTGGTGCTGTCGGTCTCGGCATCAGTCGCTGGGAAGGAGAGTTCTATGACTTTGAAGGCGTGTACATCGGCGACCATCTCGATTCAAAAGAACTGTTGTACCAGGCAGGTCTTGAGCTGAATGTACGGCTTTCTGAGACATTCGGCATACAGACGGGCTTGCAGTACGGTTGGTACAACTACAACTACACTTATGAATCAGCATCGGATACTGCGGGATCAGAATGGAACTATGACAACTTGCTTGTTCCAATTCATCTGATGTATGGCATCCCCGTGGCAGGAAACAGATTGGTGATCGGCGCCGGGGTTTGTATCTGTAAAGAGTTGGGCGGCAGCGCGCCGGGTTTTGATGTTCCCGATAGTCTCCTGGAGACCAATGTCGGTCCTGCTGCATTATTAGGATACGAAATTCAAACAGGCAATTGGTGCATATTCCCTTCATTCAGGTATATCAACGGCATGAGTGATCAAATAGCGGATCCGGGAAACATCGGATAAAAGCATTATTTTATGCTGGAGATTGGCCTGCTGTACAGGCTATAACCTGCACTTAAAAAAAGAATTTCGTTTTCATTAACCTTTGCAACATTACGAGAATTGTCGTAATGACGTAATCGCCGTATCATTGACACGCCTCTGATTCATCATATAATCATTTCGTGAAGACCTTGGATTCTGCGTACCGAGGCGGTGGATATTATCATTTTTCGCAGACAGTTTGCAGTTTTACTTTGATGAATCTGGTTGTGGGAGGTGCTTTATGATACAATTCGTTGCTCTAGTGCTGTGCGTCAGTGCCTCTGGCACGGTACAGGTGCATTCAACC
>JBFEPB010000318.1:0-2673 GCA_041550295.1 bacterium
AAACATAATACAGCGCGGCGGTACGATATTGGGTACGGCGCGCTCAAGGGACTTTGAAACGGCAGAGGGGATGCGGCAGGCAAAGAAAATCTTGGATGAGCACAAGATTGACGTGCTCATCGTGATCGGTGGCGACGGCACAATGCGTGGCGCAAATGAGTTCTCCGAGAAACATGGTGTGAAGATGCTTGGCCTGCCAGGGACCATAGATAATGATATTTATGGGACTGATTACACGATTGGTTTCGATACGGCAATAAACAATGCACTCGAAGCGATCGATCGCATAAGAGACACAGCCGCATCTCTCGAGCGGCTTTTTTTCGTGGAGGTAATGGGGCGTTTGTCTGGTTTCATAGGTTTGGCGGTCGGACTCGCCGGCGGCGCCGAAGATGTAATGATCCCTGAGACACCGACCAATATCGATGAACTTGCCAAGAAAATCAACGCGAGCATAAAGAAGGGTAAGAGATCGAACATAGTGATTGTGAGTGAAGGCGATGAAGCTGGTAACGCATTCACGATCGCGGAGAAAATCAAGTGCCTTGTTCACGAGGATTACCGTGTAGCCGTATTAGGTTATATACAGCGTGGCGGTACGCCAACGGCGAATGACCGGATTTTAGCATCCAGATTAGGTTATGCTGCCGTCGAGGCAGTGAAGAAAGGCATCAATGGCTGTATGGTTGGAGAGATAAACCAGAAGATCGTCTACACAGCCTTTGCCGAGACCTACGAGAAGAAAAAGAAGATCGACCCATCGCTGCTCAAGATAATCGAGGTCCTGGCAACCTGATCCACCTGGATAAGTACTCAGTTTTTAGTTGACGTCAAGTGATGACTAGATAGTTTTTTTCTACAGCAGATGATGTTGCGAAAATGAATAGTAGCCTTCTTCGGACACGATCACATGGTCAACGACATTAACACCGATGATTTCACCCGCCCGGCATATTCTCTCGGTGATCTTCAGATCATCCTCAGACGGTCGTAAGAGGCCGCTCGGATGATTGTGGATAAGAAAGATGCCGCTGGCACTTTCATTGATCGCGAACTGGAACACTTCGCGGGGATGCACCAGACTCGCGTCGAGTATGCCCTTGGAGATGGTGTGGTCGCCGGTGAATGAATTCCGTCCGTCCACTGCGGCAACCTTGAAGACCTCATACTGGAGTCCACCGATCAACGGAAAGTAGTAACTGTAAATATCTTCAGGATTTTTGAATCTGATCTTCCTGCTGTTCTTGCTTGACAAGGAGCGCCTTCCCAGTTCGAGCGCGGCGAGGATCGAGATCGCCTTTGCTCTTCCCAGTCCCTGGATATGAAGTTTTTCTATCTCAGCCACGGATTTCTGGCTCAGTTTTTTCAGATTGCCGACCCCGTTGATGATTTCCTTAGCAAGATCTACCGCGGTTTTGTTTCTTGAACCCTTGCCGATAACGATAGCAAGCAGCTCGGTATCGGTCAGGCCATAACTTCCTCTTTCGTGAAACTTTTCCCGGGGCCGGTCGCTTAGGGGCCAGTCCTTGATCTTCACCTATTTGAAAATCGCGAAACGCAGGATAAAACCGGCGAAGACAATGGAGACGGTTGACATCAATTTTATGAGTATGTTCAGGGATGGCCCGGCAGTATCCTTGAACGGATCGCCCACCGTGTCGCCGACGACCGAGGCTTTGTGCTCGGCCGATCCCTTGCCGCCTAATTCTCCTTTCTCGATGTACTTCTTGGCATTATCCCAGGCACCACCCGAATTGGCCATCATGAGCGCTACTGCGAATCCCGTTATCAAGGCACCTACCAGTAACCCGATCACACCGTTCGGCCCCAGGAGGACGCCGGTTATGATCGGTACCAAGACTACGAGCAGGGATGGTACGAGCATCTCCTTTTGTGCGGCGACCGTGCAGAGATGAACTGCTTGGGCGTAGTCTGGCCGTGCTTTACCTTCCAGCAATCCTTTGATTTCTTTGAACTGACGCCGGACCTCGACTACGATCTTGCCGGCGGTCTCGCCAACTGCTTTGATAGTACGCGAGCAGAACAGAAAAGGCATCATGGCGCCGATGAAAAGCCCGATGATGACCTGCGGATTGGCCACGCGCAGATCGAGGTTGGGAAATATACGAGCGATCTGGCTGCGGTATGCAGCAATCAATGCAAGCACGGTGAGCGCCGCCGAACCGATGGCGAATCCTTTGCCGGTTGCAGCAGTAGTATTGCCAATGGCGTCAAGGGCATCGGTCCTTGAGCGGACCTCCTCGGGCAATTCTGCCATCTGAGCATTGCCACCGGCATTGTCTGCAACCGGGCCATAGGCGTCGGTAGCCAGCGTGATGCACAGGGTCGACAGCATGCCGACCGCGGCGATCGCCACGCCGTACAGTCCATGCTCAGGGTTTACCGCCCCGCCAGGCAGATAATATGCCGCCGCGATGGCGATGGCCACTACGGCGATCGGCGGTACGATCGACAGCATGCCAACGCTCAAACCTTCGAGTATGACCGTGGCCGGTCCGGTTCGTGCCGCTGAAGCAATGCTTCTCGTCGGGCGGTAGTTGTCAGAAGTAAAAAATTCCGTGGAGTAGCCGATAATCACACCACATGCAAGTCCGATTAGCACGGGCCAGTAGAAATTGAAGTGCCCGGGAAGGATATAGTACACCGCAAATC
>JBFEPB010000319.1:0-2673 GCA_041550295.1 bacterium
CACGACTCTTTCAACTGCGAATGCGGTTGTGAGTATGCCTAGTCCTAAAACCAGGCTAAGGAAGAACTTTATGTTGATGTTCATTGCACCTCCTTATTTCAAAAAGTATAGCATATTTATATATCATGTCAAGCGTTTTGGGGCACGACTAAAGGGGACAGGCTACTTTTTTGGCCTGTTGGTCAACCTATGCGGTTCTTGCATCAGCTGACACCTTGAAAACAGAACAATCTGCGATTACATTGCAAAAAAGTAGCCTGTCCCCTTTAATTTATCTGCTATCTTACCAACAACACCTTCCTTGCTTCTGAATACTGACCTGTCTGCAGTTTGACGAAATAGACGCCATTGGGTAATTTCCGATTAATCTGGTCTGTGCCATCCCACACTACAACCGATTCTTGATTCTGGATGCCTGATACTGGATTGAAAGACCTGATTACGCGTCCGGCTACGTCATAAATCGTTAGTGTCGGGTTTTCCATCGAGTATTCAGCATCAGGTGTCGAGTATCGTATTTGTGTCTGCTTCGTGAACGGATTCGGCGCAACATTCAGGAACAGCGTTCTCGCATCGAGTTTTGTTACTTCCTCTACACCAGTGGTCATGCCGAAGAAGTGCATGATGGAATCGAGCAGTGCTGCCCGAGTTGAGTTACTGGCACCGTCGGTCAGGCCACCCAATTCGAATGATAGTCCGACCGTCTTGTATGGTCCTGCATCGTAGGCGATGCCAACGGTGTCCGGATTCTGTGCGTTTCTGAGTATTACCTGACCTCCATTGATCGACTTCAACTCATCGATGTATGAATTTTCGCCTGCATAGCTGAAACCCATTCCATCAGTAAACGTTCCGGGGTGCCCGGTCACATTGAACAGATCTCCACTATAGATGCCATCACCGATACCATCAATGCCAAACAGTGGTCCGAAATCGTAACCGCCCGAGATCGGATCAAAGTACCAAACATCACCACCTTCGAGATACATATTGCCACCGGCGGTGAGAAAGTCCACGAGTGCAGTCGCTTCGGGGCTGGTAGCGTCGATTCGATAACCATTGGGGTAAATGCCTACACAAACGAAGAGAGTACGATACATGTCGAGGTCGGATTCTGTTAGCAGATTCACAGTATATCTTCCAGAATAACCAAGATCCGTCAGGATGCTGTCCATTGCCATGCCCGGCCCCGGGGTCGGATCGGGATTCCACACCATGTAGTGGTATGGGCCGATCACGAAATTGAAGTCGAACGTGTCTGTGTATGCGCCGTCCGTGGCGATCATCAAAATGTCTGCTCGGTGTCCTAGTGGTGTAGAAGGCGAGGCAGAGAGTGTATAGGGGTCAGACGTATTTTCCTTGGTGCTGTCTACTGCAAGGTAACCAAAGGCACCAGAGTTATCGGTTATCGTAATGTAGGGGTCACTGGTCTCGAGTATCGTGTTGAGATTTGTCATGTCGACGCCGCCGATGTTCTTAAGGGTTGCTGTTATGTTGACAGTTTCACCTGGATCGATGCGGCCGTTGTTATTGCCGCCGGCATCATCCACGATTTTCGCGAGGCACGCTATATATGGATCAGTGCCTGTATAGTTGAGTACTACGTTATCGGCGAAGACCTTCGCCGTCTCAATGGTACTTCAACCACTGTCCGCGTATCCGTACAGGCATACCTCAATACGCGCGACGTCAGTTGAGTTGACGCCCGGCAGACTCGCCAATTCCGTATCGATGTTGAAGCTGTAGTCGTGCCAGTTCGTGTCCACCGCGGTGATCAGGTGTCTGGTGTTGCTATTTGTCCAGTTGCTTGCAGAGGTCTTCCTGCAGATCATAGTTTCACCCAGTATGTCGCCAGCGTCATCCATGTATGTGATAACCAATGCTGCGCCTGCCCAGCATGTTGTCGAATTGCTTGATGCGTAGAGTTTGAGTTGGGCAGAGAACTCGAGGTCGGTGGTCGGAATATGTGCGGTTTGAAATAATTTTGCGTAGCCATCGCCTGTTCCTTTATAGACATAGGCTTCGTAATCGGGGTCTGGATCGTAGTTTGTTGCACGACTGACGGTTGCGGCGGAACCGTACACTACTTGTGCCCAGCCTACACTCAGACTTTGTTCAAAATCTCCATTGGTCATGAGGACGCTGGCGCTTCCAAGAGCAGCGAGCAACAGTAAAGAAAGATATCTGTGCATTAAACCTCCTTCTTCTTATTTTACAACGACTTTACCGGTAGTTGTTACCTCATCGCTTTCAAAGCGATATAGGTACACACCGGAGCTGACTCTAACACCATGCTCATTTCTGATGTTCCACTCAACATTGTCCTCGTCGCCCGATGCAACGCCATCGATGGTCTTGACCTTTCTGCCGGCAATGTCGTAGAACGCTATCCTGTAACGGGTGCCAGAAGACAGGGTGAACGAAAATCTTGCGCCGTCGGTGCAGGGATTTGGCATCGGTGTGATATTGGCCACGGCAACCTCTGTGTTCCCGAATTCCTCGATGCCGAGTTCGGCAATATCCAGAATTCCACCCTGCCATATCTGGATTATTGTATCTTCGAGTTGCAATGCCGTGTCCTGGATAAAGGTCACGAACTTGATCTTGTCCGGGTTCCAGGAAGTGCCGAGGGTGAAATTAGCACTGACGGTAATCGAATCGCCGGCTGCTATG
>JBFEPB010000320.1:0-2662 GCA_041550295.1 bacterium
AAGAAAGCAGTGACAGAGATATATGAATTGATTCATTCACTCGGCGGGACAACAACAGGCGAACACGGGATTGGCATAACCAAAGCGCCATATTTCTATCGCGAGCGGAAATCCATGATCCCCCTGATGAAAACCCTGAAAAAGGCGTTCGATCCGAACAATATCATGAACCCTCACAAAATCGACCAGTGGACGGACGATTTCGTGCACGAATTGCGTTACCCGACAGACCCCAACCGAAAACTCGAAGGCCACCTGGCAAAGTGGGAAGGAGAAATGATGACCTGTACAATGTGCGGGTACTGCAAGAACGTGTGTCCCACTTTTGTCGACCTTTTGTGGGATCCGCCATCGAGTCGTGGAAGAATCATCATGTCATACGGCATGCTTGAGAAAGAGCTGGAACCGGACGATTCCGTCGTTAGCGCCTTATACCAATGCACGCTCTGTCGTGACTGTAACCGCCGCTGTCCATCAAAGGTCAAGGTTCCCGACATTGTCCGCGCCGCCCGGGCCGACTTGGTTGAAGCCGGCTTTGCGTATGATAGCCATAAAGCATTCATCGACAACATCAAGAAGACAGGAAATATTTTTGCCGACACTGAAGTAATGGCTCCGCTGCGCGACGGCGAGATACCCGTATTCGTGGGCTGTCAATTCCTTGCTCGACCGAACCAGACCAAAATGTATTTGAAACTCTTTGAGAAACTCGGGATGAAGCCAAAAGTGGTTAAGGAAGTATGTTGTGGTTATCCGATGGAAGCACTGGGATTTGTAAAGGATTTTGAAGAGCATCAGAAGAAATTCAAAGAACTGTTTCCATTTGACAATGCAATAACCCTCTGCCCCACCTGTACCGTTTACTTGAACGAGGCCTATAAGATAAAAGCAAAACATGCGATGCAGATCATCGCTGAGAAACTGCCGGATGCGAAATTGAAGAAACTGAGCGGCAAGGTTACCTACCACGATCCATGCGATCTTTCCCGCGGGGCCAAGGTGACCAAAGAGCCCAGGGAAATAATCAAACAGCTAGGCCTCGAGCTTGTTGAAATGAAATTCAAAGACAACACGTCGAGATGCTGTGGCGGCGGCGGCGGAATACTCGTTTCGGACAATCCACTGTCAATCAGGATCGCGGCGAACCGAATTAAAGAAGCACAAAAGACCAAAGCGGATATGATAGTAACGGCATGCGCAACCTGCGAACAGGTGCTCAAGACCGCAGCAACCGCGGCAGCAGATAAGGGTAATGGAAAGATGAACGTTATGGGGCTACAGCAAATGATATGGAAGGCACTGGCGTAGCACCCTACATATAAGAAGGGGCAGCATTGCTGCCCCTTTTCTCTATCCAATTCCCCAAGCTGTTATTTTGCGAAAACGATCTTTCTTACCGCATTGAATTCTCCGGCATTGAGAATACAGACATAAACACCCGGACTTACGCGCCGTCCTTCGGTGTCGTAGCCGCGCCATTGCACCGTATACGATCCAGGCATACGCATACCATCTACCAGCGTTACCACCAACCTGCCGGAAACATCAAAAATACTCAGGTCGACCTTGCTCTCTTTGGGTACAGCGTATTCGATAGATGTTGTCTGCGTGAATGGATTCGGCCGGCTCTCGCTGACTTGAAATTGATCAGGCACATGGACTTCCTGATTTTCTTCGATCCCTGTCACAACAACATAATTCTGACAGAATTCTGAAGTATTGAAATTCATATCCGTAGTCGTGGCGGTTATGTAATCCCCGATATTGAGACCAGTGACAGTAATATTCCAATTGCCCGAGGCAACGGGGGTCGTAAGATTTATGTAAACCTGGCCCTCGCCGTATCCTGTTGGATCAGGGCTAGCCCTGAAGATCTCGATCGTTGCCTGTGTCGGGTCGGTATCTATATCAAGTGTACCGGCTATTGCTGTCTGTCCGCCGCTGTATACTGCACTCGTTATGACCGGAAAATTAAGGTCTTCATTAGCTCGAAAATCGGGGTCATTCGCGTCATTAGGCGTCACGCCGTCATCATCCAGGTCGATCCCGAGCAGGTTGTTGTTGTAGATCGAATTCATGTTGATAGCATTCCGGTCGGCGTTTATCATATTGGAATCGCTCTCCCAGACCAGCACACCGTTGCGACCATTGTATGCGATGGTGTTCACGGCGACAAAATTGTCGGTCGCAAAACCGCCCTGATACCACGTACCATATACACCTATGCTCACCCCATCGCGGGTATTTGGTAAGGGAGCAAGGGCAACATCGAGCCCGATTATGTTATTGGTAACGGTATTGGCATAGGTGTAGATCGGCGGCACTGCTTCAGCGTAGCCGATTATGCAAACACCTTCGAAATCATTTCCCGAGATGAGATTATTATCGACAATGTTATCATGGGCACCCTCACCGATATAGACACCGTCGTGGTCATTGCCAAGATCCATCGCACCCGCGATGTCAGTCCCCGCATAATTGAAAAGGACCGCATTAAACGCGACATCGCCTGGCGGACAACTCGCAATACCTATACCTTCGGCGTAATTTCCCGACGACAAATTACCCTGAACAACGTTATTGATAGCTACTCCAAGCGTACCTGGCGTGCATATGATGTAAATGCCTGCCCAGAGTCCCTGAAGGTTCCAGCCATTCCCAA
>JBFEPB010000321.1:0-2660 GCA_041550295.1 bacterium
ACCGGATGCGCGACAAGAGAAGGGGCAGTACCGGAATACGTACTGCCCCTGTGTTTCTTTGTTGATGCTATTTCAGAAGGATAGCTTTCTCGACGATTTTCTTATCAGAGTTTTGCAGAGTGACAAAATAGACGCCACTCGGTAATTTCCTACCGGCGTTATCGTCGCCCTGCCAGGAAATTGTCGATTCTTGATTCTCGATACTTGATACTGGATGAAAGGACTTGACCACGCGTCCTGCTGCATCGAAGATATTCAGCTCTATGTTATCAGTAACATGCGCTATGCTGAAGCTGATGGTTGTCAGGTTTGCGAAAGGATTCGGAGTGACACTGAGAGAGATATGTTGCAGGTTCTGTGGAGTATCGAGTTCCTGCACACCCAGCATCGGCACCAGGACGTCATCGACATACCAGCCTTCCGTGTAGACGCTGTAATCACTTACAAGTCTGAAGCGCAAACGTACGGTTTGGCCGCTATACTCAGCGAGAGAAAAAGTTTCCTGAATCCACGTCGATTGCAGGCCATTATATTCGTCGAGCGTCTGCCACCAACCTGAGCCGTTTTCGATCTCCACATAGGTGTAGTCCCATCCGGTTTCGAGATTGTATTGATGATAGAATGAAAATGTGCTATCCGGTGATACGATGAAGTAGGGCGACACAAGCGAGAGATCATTTTGGTTCTGATAATGCCAGACATCCTCGAGGCCACAATACCAGGAATGGGTTGGAGAATTGCTCTTGTGTTCGGTCAGGTGCCAGTTGTCGTAAGTGCCCCAGTGCGTCCAGTCACCTTCGCCAGATTCCATATCATCGCTGAAACCAGACCGTGTCGTTACCAAATACGGCACAGTTGACTCATTTCCATCAGCAAAGAGGAGATTGAATTGGACAAGGTGCGGGTCCGGACAAGATGAGCTGATGTCAAACGTCCATGTAATCACGTCGTCAACGCCACCCGGTTCTATTTCAAAAGTGTCCACGATGAAGGAAGTAATGTTCACATACGGGTCGCTGCATTGTATTGTGGGTGGAAGCGTATATACGCTGCTTCCCATATTCTTGCCGTTAGCAGTGACTTCCATCGTTTCACCAGGTTCTCCGTAACCATTTCCGTTACCGGCTGTCTCAGTGACGGTCATTCCGTAATAGACCATTTTTGATTCACGGACCAGATGGATTTCCGCTCCTTGGTAGATCTCGCGGTTAGATGCCTGTACAAACACGACGATCTTACATTTCGTTTCGTTCCAGCTGCCGTTGACGGTGAAATTTCTCGATCGTATGATCGAGTCCGAGGCCGGGACTGTGACTGGTTCGCCTGTTGCGTCCGGCAGCATATCGCGCATTACCTGATTGAGTTCAGTCATCCCCGTACCCCAGTTGTATGGGATACTATCCTCGACGAGGACGAAATGGATGTTCCCGCTCACTGCACTTCCTGTTGTATTCGTCGCAATCGCTTCTATAGTGCCGTTGTTCGTATTTGTATCATAGCTGCAGTCAAGGACAATTTCCAACGGACTGTCGACCCCTGCCCGCGTTGTCACGTGGTGCCGGAAGAAGGGGTACATTGTTCCCAAACTCAGTCCTCCGACTTCGGAGATCGCTCCATCGAACCAGGTGGTAGGTGTACCGGATATGCCGTAGTAAGCTTCTCGTGCTTCGGCCTCGGGGTTGTTGAAAGGGTCACTGGCCCATATATGATAGGAGATGACCGTTACTGTGTCATAAGCTCGGGGATAGATTTCGGCAAGACCTCTTGCCGTACCTGGACAGTATGGTCATGTAGTGGCCGTGAATTCCTCGACCACGACCGTTCGCTGGCTGGTATATGCTACTGCAGCCAACATGAGGCACACAATGATTATCTTTTTCATCATAAACCTCCTAGTTTTGCAGGGGCACATCGTTATTGTGCCGGTATCGATGAGCCTCCCGATCTTGTTGTTTTTCTTGCTCCATTAATGTTCAGTAGCTCCTGCTACTATGTTGAGAAACTTCCCGGAAATGATGAGCGCAATTCCCGAGAGTAAAGAGAGCGATGCGCCAAGTAAGAGCGCAACCTGAAAACCGAACTTTTGCCACAAAAATCCCATGAGAAGATTTGCCGGCAAAAGGGTGATGCCTACTACTGTATGATATACGCCGAAGGCTGTCGCGCGAATTTCAGGACTTGTCAGATCGGCAACATAGGCACGTAGATTCCCTTCCGTGAATCCGTAGTACAGTCCGTAGATTACAAATATGAACCAGATAATGACCGGATTGTGATTGAAGGAAAACGCAGTGTAGCATAGTGAAAAAATGATGAACCCCAGAAAGATCGTTTTCCGACGGCCGATGCGATCTGACAGTACGCCTGCAGGAAATGCCCACAAAAAATACGATATATTGAATGCCAGCCATACCAGCGGTATCATCGTTGCTTGTACTCCGATATTTCTTGCTCGCAGCAACAAAAACGCGTCAGATGAGTTACCGAGCGTGAAGATCACCATGATTATCAGGAATACCTTCAATCGTTGATCCAACTTGCTGAAAGAGAATCTGAATACCCGTTTCGCCTCCGGTATTATCTCGCGGACGCCGAGGAGAATGATCACGATGGCTATGATTCCGGGCACGATAGCAAGGCCGAAGAGCAATCTGTAGTTA
>JBFEPB010000322.1:0-2659 GCA_041550295.1 bacterium
GAAAATCCCGTTCTCTTTGAGGAAATGGTGAATGATTCTACCCCACTCTGTGAGATCAGGCAGCCAGCAGAGAACACCATATGAGGTATATACTATGTCGAATTTTTCTTTTAGTGCTTCACGTAAGTCGTAGATATTATTCTGAATAAAACGCGCATTGATATTTAGTTCCTTTGAAAGTGCCCCGGCGAGTTGTATCGCTTTTTTCGAGAAGTCTACTCCTGTGACTCGCGCACCCTTTCGTGCCCAGGACAAAGTATCCATGCCAAAATGACACTGCAGGTGTAGCAACGATTTGCCCGAAACATCACCAAGTTCTTCGAGTTCAATGAAGTTGAGGGTACTTTTTCCTTTCTTGAAACCATCCAGATCGTACATCTTCGAACTTTTGTTTATTGAAACCAGTCCGTTCCAGAGTTTCTTGTTCGTATCAATGTATTTTTTGAATGATCTGCTATTCATGGCGCTTTTGTTCGAGGAATCATTTGAACAGCTCATCATGATTCGATTCAATAATATTCACTGCGTTGATAAAGTCAAGGTTTTACCCCATTCCGCTCTTGATTCCATGGGCGTATGGTGTATAATAGGATAGCCTAGAGTATGAACTACTACAAGATCGCTTGCAGATATGTAGCTCCGATATTCCGTATTTTTTTCAATTACAGAATTATCGGCAGTGGAAATTTGGTTTGGGCTGCTGCGCGGGGCACGGTGGTGGTCTGTACTACGCATTCATCCGATCTCGGCGGGATGATCGTCGGCATGGCGGTGAGCAGGGTTTTGGAGACCGAACCGTGGATCGTTGTCAATATAAAATATCGCAGGAACCATTTGACCAATTTCTTTCTGAAGGATATGAATATTGTATGGATTGTAGGCAATGACATGTTGGGTAATTACCCCGCACTTAAGAAAATCAAAGAACTGATTGTGAAAGGAGGTAAGAGAACGATTATTGTTGCCCCGCAGGGCGTGTATAATAAGCCTTTGCCAGATGCCATCGAATTCAGACAGGGTTTTGCCATACCTTGCATTCAGGCTGTAAGGCGTGGTACGAGCGTCAATATTGTGCCGGCTATTGATGTTGGCGCTAGTTATAAAGGCTTTCCGGCATTTGGCAGGCGTATTGCTGCTGTTTTTGGATTACCGATTGAGGTAAAAAAACACGCAGACAGAAATGGACTGACCAGAACTCTGGAAAAATCAGTCAAACAACTCATGACAGCGTACGGCGCGCTGTTTTGCGCATGTTGTCTCTTAGTACGAATCTATGCACATTGTTGATCAATGTGCATGAAGGGAGGAAGATTTATGCCGAGATATTTAAGTGTTTGTGCTTTGTCTTTTTGTATTCTTCTTTTTGTCAGTGGAAATGCCGAAGGCTCGCGTATTGATGATAGGTATTATGAGGAAACGCTGAATCCAACCCGTAAGGTCAGTTCAATGGAATCAGTCGTTGGCCGTGATTCCATGCCATACCAGTTAGGTTGGCCTATTCACTTGCAGGGGTGGATCTGGAGCGCAATTAGTTTTATCAATGCAGACGCCAGCGGGAATCTTGAAGTATTGTGCTCACGCACAACAGGCGGTATGGTTCACCTCAAGAATTGTGACGGCACCAATTTTACCAACTGGCCGGTTACCTTTGGACAATACAATTACGGCGCGCCAGTCGGCGGCGATGTTAATGGTGACGGAATGATGGAGGTGTTCACCGGAGCCAATACCAGTAGCGGGTATGCCGCCCTGTACGGTTGGCAGATAACGGGCAGCGCGTTGCCGGGATTTCCTGTTTATTTCGCAACCGGAACACAGGTGAATTCATGTCCGGTCCTGTCTGATCTTGATTATGATGGTGACCTTGAAATAGTATTCAGTCTTTATGAGGGCGACAGCACCTATGTTCTTCATCATGATGGGACCAGTCTGGATGGCTGGCCTAAGGCGAGCCCCAGCAACGTTCGGGATGCGCCGGTTATCGGAGATCTTGACGGTGATGGTGACCTTGAAGTGATTGTCGTCACGGCAAGTGACCTTTATGCGTGGCATGATGATGGCACTGAGTGCAATGGATTTCCCCGTAATATAGGTCCTTACTATACTGATGGTCTTGCCATGGGCGACCTTGATGGTGATGGATACGGTGAGATCATCGTCACTACGGTCGGTGCTAACAACAATGTGCGCGTTTATGGCTATAATGGCGGTGCATTGTCAGGATGGCCGCAGAGCACAGGAGCAAGTTTGTATTCGGAACCGTGTCTTGGCGATCTCGATGGTGATGGTGACCTGGAAGTGGTAGTTGGCGCGACCGGGATCAACACCGAATACCACGTCCATGCCTGGCATCACACCGGCGCAGTAGTTAATGGCTGGCCTGCGATAACCGCAATTGGTGAATGGTGTCAGAGTTCATCGGCGATCGGAGATATTGACAACGATGGCGATATGGAGGTAATCATCGGCTGTGATGACAGCGAGGTTTATGCATTCCATCATGATGCGAGTTTGGTGGCAGATTGGCCTATAACCAACCCGAGAGATCAGGTATCAGCACCAATAACGCTTGGTGACATCGATCGCGATGGTGACAAAGCCATCGTTCTGCGTGGTCATCTTCATGCTGCGGATATAGGCATCCGGCACCTCCTCGGTC
>JBFEPB010000323.1:0-2652 GCA_041550295.1 bacterium
AAAGAATACAAGGAGGCACTTCTTGATAAAATTCCTTCTCTGGCTTATACTCTTTGTCCTCTGCTGGCCGCTCGCAATACTATCCTTATTGCTCTACCCTGTCATCTGGCTAATCCTGCTTCCTTTCAGGGTACTCGGCATAGCAGTAAATGGCGTGCTCTCGGTCTTCAAAGCGATCATCATGCTGCCCGCCCGGATACTGGGCGGATAAACCCTCATAATAAACCTGCATTCACAAACACACAGGCTATTATCTAGGCAAAAGACGACTCACTATTGTTTTTGACGCCTCTATTTCTTCTCTGATCGTGTTGTGGGAAATGCGGATTTCCCAGTAGGCAAAACCCACACCCACGAAAACAAATACCATACCTATCATGAAAGCAATGAGGGTAAATGTAACCATCTGAAGACCGGACACAAAAGAGAACCCGATGAAGGCAGAAGTAATTACAAAGAACAGAATCGCCAACAATGTAGCGCCGCTCGACCTTTTCAAAAGCTGTGCCCTAAAAACAAGCATTTCAGTCTGGTGCTCAATGCTCTCGAGACGGTCCTTATCAATATCTTCTAACCGTGATTTCTTGACAATGCCAGTTTTTTCCTGGTTAAGCAAGCGTATCCTATCTATTACCCTGCCGAGTTTGGGCGTCAGGGCAAGCAATAATAGGCCTGAGCAGGATATCATCACTGCCGGCGACAGCATTGCCTGGATCACCGAAAATACTCTCGCCTCAATATTCATAAGCCCTCCAGGAAATAATAGCTGTCTGGAAGCCTAGCAGGTAATGCCCTGCTTCCCGAGATAGTAGCCATCAGACCATTCAATTCTTGTCCTTATCCATCAATTCCTTTATCTTTCTTTCTTCCCAATCCTTGCCGAGCATCTTTTCCGTGCCGAACACACTCAATCCATGAATTGCCAGTCCAATGCCCCAACCAATAAGCGGCCAGTAGAACCATAGATGTCTTGGTGAGGTCAATATGTTGAGAAGAAACAATCCGGCATTCACTGCCAGGTATACGAACAGATGGGTGTAAAAGGATCTTAGTTCCTCCACCCGCTTTTTTGCCCGTTCGTAGCTTTCCTGTTCCTTTGTCTTCTGTTCTTTCATTCTTCATCCTTATTTTCTTGTTTTCGCCGGGGCTTTTCTGGGCTTGAATGCCTCAAACCACCCGAAACCGAATTCTTTCATTATATTGAGAAAATCCTCATTGCCATCGGGCATGATATCTGCAGCGTAATGAAGACCGAAATACCGCTGTGCGACGCTGATGTATCCTTTGTTCTCGATATCGGTAACACATTTCTTGGCAAACGCTTTGCCGTGAACCTTCTGGCAGACTTCATTGATCCTCTGTAATCTGTCCTTTGTTTTTTCTATCTTCGCACTATGGTATTTCTCGGCATATGCATCCCTCAAACGACTATCACTTATCTCCTTGTATCTTTCTTCGTGGACAACGATTTCACGGCCCAATTTCCTACGTACCATCAACTCCGATTTTGGATAACCCAAACACAGAAGCACGACCGGCAAAATACCTTTCGGCAATTTCAGCATGCGACGAATATCGCGCATTAAATCCATGATAGTACCTATATACACCGATCCTATACCGAACGAATCCGCAGCCGTGCAGATATTTTGCGCACAGATAATCGTGTCCTGAAACGAAATCCAGAAATGCCTGAAACTATCAGTTGCACTGAACGGCGCGACTTCCAACCGCGCCCACCTCTCCAAACGATGCCAGTCAATACAGAAAACCAGACTGACCGGGGCGTTCGCAATGAAATTCTGGTAGCACATTCTAGCAAGTCTGTCTCTGGTTCGCCTTGACTCGATCTTTATGATAGAATAAGGCTGCAGATTGTCACCGGTCGCAGCGTGCGTGCCTGCATCGAATATCACATTCAGAATATTCTTCGGTATCTTCTTGTGGGAGAAATTCCTGCAACTCGCTCTCTCCATAAGTAACTTGACCGTTTTGTTAGGATATCTTCCAATCTTTTTTTCCTTGTGCCCGTGATGTGACGGCATTTTTTCATTCTTCACTGTATCCCCTCCAGGAAAACATTCATTTCTTGCAGAAAACCATGTTTATCGTACTGTCCGGTCTTGCAGGAGTCATATCTTTCAAATTGTCATAAGCTTCGACAAATTCCAAACCCGCCCTTGAGGCCATTTCGTTGAGTTCGGAATGCGAGTATATCCTCAATTTGATCTTCAATTCGTCAACGTATCTGAGATCATTGCCGTTTTTCTCATAAAAAACCCACGTCTCTTTGTTTTCTGACCGGTACCGGTCAAAGCTATTGTCTCTGTGCAAAACCACATACTTGTCAGTCTCGTTGAACAAGTTAGGACAGTAATGATTGAGCAAATATTCCTGGGACATCGTGTTCAGAATCAGTAACAGCCCTTTTTTCTTCAACAAACTGGCGATATCTTTGAGCAATTTTTCATCGGCTCTTTTTCCGTAGTAGCCGATGGACGTCCACACGCTGAAAACTGCATCGAACTTCCCGCGTATCTTGCGCACAAGGTTTCTCATATCACCGCAGATGAATTCACCCTTCACGCGGTTCTTTGCCGCTTTTTTCTTGGCATCCTCTATATACAGAGAACTGATGTCCACTCCGGCAAC
>JBFEPB010000324.1:0-2650 GCA_041550295.1 bacterium
ATGCGACCTTTGTCAGCCAACCATATTTGTCTGGCGAACGTCCTTCTATGATATCGAAGAATTTCTTCTGCAAATTCTTGGTAATCGGCCCGGCCTTGCCAGCACCCACTGTTATCTTATCGACCGACCGGATAGGCGTTATCTCGGCTGCCGAGCCGGTGAAGAAGACTTCGTCCGCGATGTACAAGAATTCACGGGCGAGTTTCTCTTCAATAACCTCAAAACCCGCGTCGCGGGCAATGGTCATCACCGTATTCCGGGTTATTCCGGGCAGAATACTCGCATGCAACGGAGGAGTGTAAATAACATCGTTCTTGATCACGAACAGGTTCTCACCCGAGCCTTCGCTGAGGTAACCAGTATTGTCGAGTGCAATGCCTTCGGTGAATCCATAGACTATCGCTTCCATCTTTATCAATTGTGAGTTCATGTAGTTCGCACAGCACTTTGCCATGGCCGGGAACGTATTAGGTGCCATTCTATTCCACGAAGATATCATGACGTCAACGCCGTTTTCGAGAGCTTCGTCACCCAGATACTTACCCCACTGCAGTGTGGCGATGGTAACGTTGACCGGGCAGGGAAAAGGATTCACCCCCAACTCACCGTAACCGCGGTAGGCGATCGGCCTGATGTACGCTGCCTTCAAGCCATTCTTCTTGATCAGTTCAACGACAACACGGTTGATCTCATCACCCTCAAAGGGAATTTCCATACGGTATATTTTTGCTGAATTAAAGAGACGATCTGTATGCTCTTTCAAACGGAAGACCATCGACCCCTTCGGCGTGTCGTAACACCTCAAACCTTCGAATACACCAGTACCATAATGTATTACATGGGACATGACATGGATCTTTGCATCCTCCCATGCAACAAACTCCCCGTCCATCCAAACGTATTTTGTCTTCGCCATTGCCATGCTGCTCCTCCTTGAACAATTAACTATACCTAATTGGTTAGAGAAGTCAAGAAAATTGTTTCGTTGACAACAAAAAGTATTTATCTATAATAATGGCGATGAAAAAACATGACACAAGTAAATTGAAAAAGAAACTCGAAAGTAGTGGCGTGCGTTTCGTTGATCTCAAATATCCGTCGTTGATAGGAAATCTGCACCACATAACAGTGCCGTTCGAGAGGTTTGATTGGACGCTAGAAAATGGCGTGGGTGTGGATGGTTCCAGTCTTCCCGGATATAAAGTGGTGGAGAAAGGAGACATGCTGCTCTTTCCGGATCTATCCACGTTATTCATCGATCCTTTTTTTGAACATAAGACTGCGTCGTTCCTGTGTAGCATACACTCACCCGATACGCTTGTGCCCTACCGACGTGATCCCAGAAATCTTGCCGTGAAAACAGCGGCGCATGTCCGCACGGTGCTAAAAACGGAAGTTTTCGTGTTGACCGAGTTGGAATTCTACATGCTCGGCCAGTGCAACTATGGTGAGGGATCTGGCTATAGTTTCTACGAAATTGGCCCGGAACAGAATGAAGCACAGTCCATCTACTATCCGATTAGGAAAAAAGGCGGATACCATGTGGGACCCCCACAAGATATTTCATTCAATATACGTAATTCGATAACCGAAGCACTTTCACTATGCGGTATCAAATCAAAATACCATCACCATGAGGTCGGCGAAAAGGGTCAGGTCGAAATAGAACTGGTGTTTGAACCCCTGATCAAAGCTGCCGATGACGTGTTCATGGCCAAGTATCTGACAAGATGCGTTGCGCAACAACATGGAAAATGGGTGACGTTCATGCCTAAGCCTTTCTTCGATGAACCAGGCGATGGCATGCATTTACATCAGTATCTCGGGCAGCGGAATAGATCATTGTTCTACGCAGCGAATAAAGAACACAACCTCAGCGAGTTGGCGCTTAATTATATCGGCGGTATCCTGCATCATTCTCGGGCACTGTGTGCAATAACCAATCCAAGTACTAATTCGTACAAACGTCTCATCCCCGGATTCGAGGCCCCAACCTATACCGATTTCGCCTATGCGAGCCGGACAACGGCAATCCGTATTCCGGGCTACTTGAAGAACAAGAAAATGCTCGATGTCGAATACCGTATCCCAGACGCCATGGCAAATCCCTACCTTGCAATACCTGCGATCATACTTGCCGGTATGGATGGTATCAAGAAGAAGATCAAACCCGAGAAGAAGGAGCGACTGCCGTCCAATATGTTCGAAGCGATCGAGGCGCTGAAAAAGGACCACGAGTTCCTGCTGCAGGGCGACATATTCAGCATGGATCTCCTCGAAAGCTGGATCGATGTCAAGACAAAACAGCTGGAAGAGGTCCATATCAGGCCTCACCCCCACGAATTCATACTCTACTTTGGCGCTTAGTAGAAAGTCAAGGTATGGAGAAGAAAATAAGTGTCGGATTGGTCGGATGTGGCAGCCATGCTCAGATCGCCCATCTGCCCTATCTCAGCAGGAACGATAAATGTCGTCTGGCAGCGATATGTGATACTGATCTGAGAAAACTGGACTACCTCGGCTCAAAATACAACGTTCCAAAAAGAGTACAGGATTTCCAGGAAATCGTCGAGGACCAGGAAATCGATGCGCTGGTAATCGCGACACCGAACTACCTTCACGCACCGATGTCGTTGGCTGCCTTGAAATA
>JBFEPB010000325.1:0-2644 GCA_041550295.1 bacterium
CGGCCGGTAGGTCTGGCCGAAACCCGATGGTAAATCCCTGGGACATCGCGAGGTAGTGGTCAAGATATCTGATTTCATCAAGATATACCTGCCTTATCACATAACGATCGTTACCACTATCATCACAAAGAACCCCCATCCCATAGGTTGACGCAAACCCCTGAGCATAGAGTGCTGCCTCGTAAATATCATTGCCGCTAAGATCTTTGAGGATGCCAGATCCAAAGCAGCCGGCACCCTGGGTGAATGTATCACCATGATATGTGTCATCACCTGACTGATCAATTAAGATTCCTACACCGAATACACCGGCTCCGATCGCTAGGCTACCGGCCCGGTACTGATCGTCACCATCCTTATCAAAAAGCACGGAAAGGCCGAACAAACCGCACGCAATATCAAGATCGCCCCCCAGATAAGTGTCATTTCCCGACTCATCAATGATTACGTGTACATAACCCTTGTCATTGGACTCGTTGTATATGTCATCACCTCCCGGATCAATGATCACGGCGAAATCACGTCGGTAGACATTCGACACTGAATCACCGATGACCAATTCACCAAACTCAAAGACTGCATGATACAACACATCGCCTTCAACGCCATCTACTTGAGTCCTGGACAGAGGTAAATTCAGCTCGACTAAATTGAATTCGTCGACCGCGGTCAGTACTATTAGTGCAGCGACGAAAATATTCCTATAGTCGATACACTGCGCGTTCTGGCTCACATAATTAGTGAGCGAATCATATCTCCTCGCGCTGGTTTTTTCCTCATCAATCGACGCGGTCGGTTCGGGCGAGAAGATCAGCAGTTCCTCCAATACCGGAAGGATCTCGTATGCTCGGTCAGGGATAGAACGGGATAGTACTTCGTGACCTCTTCTCAGTGAAGAGAGAAAATCGTCGTCCTGGCTTGCAAGCTCGAATCCGTAGAGCAATGCAACATTCATCAACATTTCGCGGCGAGGATCGCCCAGGAAATGCCCACTCAATGTCTGTGTGAAATTGATCGAAGCAAGAGGATCTTCGAGCAATTCATCGATCACCCTAAAACGATATTCATCATTCTTTACATAGTCGCTACGGAAAGTGAGATCTGCCCTCGACATACCGACAAGAGCGAGCGTTGAGTCAAGATGAGCTGCAAACGACTGCGATGTCAAGAGGAATATCAAAACCATCGTTGATTATACGGGTGATTGTCGACAAAATCAAGGTTGACGATGCGAATCCTGAGACTATAATATCAGCGGAGGAACCAATGAAATATGCGGTAATTTTCCTAGTCATAACAAACACGCTGATTGCCGGGAACATCAAGCCTGAAGACGTTCCTGGCGTAGATATTGAAATCAGCGCAACAGGCGCGAGATTCATCACTCAACCATCAGGCAGTGCAGATCCGATGAGAACCGTAACCGATTTCTGCGGAAATCATCGCGCCGAAGTCATCTGGGTTGACCGCAGCCACCAGAATGCAGTCGCCCAACATACAGCCATAGCCGGCAACGGTATGTGGATACAGGCAGGTTGGTACCTTAATAATGAAAGGACTAGCCTGTACCGAACCCTGGGAACGCAAACACCGATGTGGTCTTATCCAATGCCTGAAGCAGATTTCTTCATCTCGCCTGATGTGTCGATGAATGGCGATGGCATCGGTGTCCTGGCAGCGGGCGAACCATGCTATGGTTTCACCTCAGCGAGCGCGGTGCCAAACTGGACTTACAGCCTGCCGGGGGGCGCTGTTTTCTCTTCTAGTGCCCAAGGGCCAACAATAAGTGTGACCGATGACGGATCCTTATATGCGGCACTGGCAAGACTGGATAACCAAGGTCTGCTATTCCTTTTTGATGCATCCGGTGATACGATCCGAACCATGCGATTCAATCCGACCAGAGGGATTCAGGGCATTGATATGACCGGCGACGGGTCTGTAATCTGTGTCTCTACCTATGACGCAATCTACGTATTCAACCAAGACGGTTCACGGCGTGATTCGATCATGCAATATGGACAAACCCCGGCAAAGATATCTGGCGACGGCACGTATCTGGTAAAGGGCGATTTCTATGCCTACGTATACCTCTACCGGTGGAGCGGCACCGATTACGATCTTGTCTGGCAACACGGGACAGGTCATCCATGGGTCACGTCGGTTGCGATTTCGGATGACGGCTCGACAGTCATGGCCGGAACGTTCCGATACAGTCCAAGTTACGCAGGCAAGGTATTACTCTATGATTCTTCTTCGGCCACACCGCTCTGGGAATACACACAATATGGTGACTACGTACCATCCTGCGCGCTCAGCGAGGATGGCTCGCGCGCTGTTGCCAGCTCATGGGGTCAGTACAATGCTACGTTCGGAGACGTACTGACGGTCTTCGACCGGAGTTCTTCAACCCCAATCTTCCAGCTATTGGATGATATCGACGAACCAGGTTCCATCTTTTCTGTTGACATCTCCAAGGATGGCTCATTCATCACGGCCGGTGGCAAAGCGGTGCACGCACGGGAATGGGGTAACGGAGGCCAGGTCTACGCGATACGCATGCTTGATGTCATGAGCAATGATGTAGGTATCGAGCGCATCAATGCGCCGCCCGCGCTCCTACAGGTCGGACAGAACACAACAC
>JBFEPB010000326.1:0-2642 GCA_041550295.1 bacterium
CTTGGATGATTTCATCTCCATCGCCGACAATGCATATCCTGGACTCGGAATGACTAGTGATCTGGAACGGCAGAGGATGCGGCAGCGGCTTGTAATGTTATCCAAGGACCCTACAATCGCACATTACGGTGCGTACCGTGGTCGCAAGCTTGTTGGAGGGATGCTTGCCTACGATTTTAGCATGAATTTTTTTTTCGTGAATACCCTTGTAGGTGGAGTTGGTTTTGTTGCCGTTGATCTCCTGCACAAAAAAGAGAAAGTGTGCCGGGATCTAATATTGTATTTTATCGATCTGTATCTACGGAAGAAATCATCGATGGTTGCGCTCTACCCATTCCGTCCGGATTTCTACAGGAAAATGGGTTTTGGCTACGGCACCAAGTTGAACCTTTACAGGATTCGGCCGGAAGATCTGCCTTCAGGCGGTTCACGTGAGCACTTACGGTACCTGGCTCCTGCGGACAGGAAGGCGTTTAAACAATGTAATGATCGCTTTTGTAAAGAACATCACGGTATGTTCGAACTCAAGAAACATGAACTGTTAAGTTTTTTCAAGAATCCGGCGGCGAAGACGATTGTATACGAGAAGAGAAATAGAATTCTGGGCTATCTGTCGTTCGTTTTCAAAAAAGTCAATGACGAGAATATACTCAAGAACTACATTCTCATCCGGAAATTGATCTATGAAAACAGGGATGTTCTGCACGAACTCCTTGCGTTTCTTCGTACACAATCAGACCAGGTACCTCAAATTGTATTCCCGACTCAGGATGATATGGTACATTTCCTTGTCAAAGATCCGCGCGATGGTTCAGAGAATATCATTCCTCTGATCGGACATCAGACGAATACTCAGGGTGTCGGTATAATGTACCGAGTGATTGACACCAGGGGCATATTCAGGGTTCTTGCAAACCATCAGTTTGGACGCCGGAGTTATCGTCTGAAGTTGTCAATACGCGATAGCTTCTTAAAGAAAAATGACGGCTCAGTCATTCTGGAATTCGATGATGGTCGTGCTTCAATAAAGAAAGGCGGCAACTACGACGTTGAAGTTTCTCTTGACGCCTCTGATTTTTCTTCGCTACTGGTTGGCTCGGTGGATTATGCCAGTCTGTATCGGTACGGTTTGACTGAGATCTCAGACCAGAAATATGTCGACACTGTTACTGATACGTTCAAGGTCGAACAAAAACCAATCTGCGATACCGTGTTCTAATCTCTAAGAGAAAAACGCTCTAAACATAGATGTCTACAGTGCTTGTTGGTATTGCATGTAGTTGACATTGCCCGAATTATGTTGTATCATTAAATGTGAATGTGATAATACCCGTTGCTGGTGAAGGCACAAGGCTTAGGCCTCACACGCATGCTGTGCCGAAGAGTCTGTTGTATGTGGCGGGTAAACCTATTCTGGGGCATATACTCGACAACCTCGAGAGTTTGGATATCACCAATTTTGCTTTAGTTCTGGGCGCAAGGGGAGAAGCAATCATTGATTTCTGCAATACTTACCCACATGATTTCAAATATGTATTGCAGGAGAAAAGACTGGGGCTCGGTCATGCGATCTATCTTGGAGCACAGTCTCTGGATGGTCCGACACTTGTTCTTCTCGGTGATACAATAATCGATGTTGACTACCGAAAATTCTGCAGGGGTAAAACCAGCCTACTGGCAGTGAAGGAGGTCGATGACCCGAAGCAATTCGGGGTCGTCGAGGTTAAAGACAATTGGGTTGTTGACCTGGTGGAAAAGCCCAAACACCCCAAGTCGAACCTGGCAATAGTTGGCCTGTACTATTTTCATGATATTTCGAAGGTTGCAGCTGCAATAGATTTCATTATGGAGAATGATATTAAGACAAAGAATGAATATCAGTTGACGGATGCATTGAAGCATTTGCTTGAAGAAGGTGAAAAATTCAGAATCCGGCAAATCGACAATTGGTACGACTGCGGAACAGTTGAGGCATTGATAGAAACTAATCGCTACCTTCTGAGAAAGAAGCAATACTACAAAAAAAGGGGTGATAACATAATCTTACCTCCCGTTTTTATCGCCGACTCGGCGAATATCTCTCAATCTGTCATCGGTCCATACGTTTCTGTCGCGGAGAATGTAATGGTGGCGAATTCGGTGGTGAAGGATTCCATAGTGAATCGAGGAGCGAAAGTTGAGAATGCACTTCTGACCGATTCGATCATCGGAGAGAACGCCTTTGTCAAAGGCGGCTACAAGAGGTTGAATGTGAGCGAATCGTCCGTTGTGGAGATACCATGATATCTCTCCTGCTTCTGTCTGTATCGCCAGGCATCAACGCGCCCGAGGTTGAATCTTTGATAATAGCCGGGCTCGAATACGCTTATGTCGAACAGTTCGACAGCGCTCGAATCTATTTTGATGATGTGATTGCGAGATCCCCGGCGAATCCAGCAGGTTATTTCCTGAAGGCCGCGCTCGTTCAATTGAAGATGATGGACGAATGTCAATTTACGGAGGAGGATGAGTACTACGGCTTGATGCGGGAAGCAATAAAGCGTGCAGAGGTACTAATTGCGGAAGAAAATAGCGTATGGGCAAAGTACTACCTGGCGAATGCCTACACGTATCAAGCTGTGTACAAAGGGTTCCGTAAGGAA
>JBFEPB010000327.1:0-2641 GCA_041550295.1 bacterium
AGTTTTATAGCGATGGAAACCGGTTACTCGGCGCTAGATATAGATGCCATGGTAATGGGTGGCCATGGTGATTCTATGGTCCCGTTACCAAGGTATTCAACCATCGGTGGTGTGCCCATTACCGAATTGATGCCTAAAGATGAAATAGACAAAATCATCGAAAGGACGCGCAAAGGGGGCGCGGAAATTGTCGGCTACCTGAAGACCGGCAGTGCCTACTATGCCCCGGCAGCGGCAGTGGCAAAAATGGTCGAATGTATCGTCAGGGACAAAAGACGCATCCTCCCCTGTTCGGCATATTTAAGAGGTGAGTACGGGATAGATGGACTATTTGTCGGTGTCCCTGTGATGCTTGGCAAGAACGGCGTCGAGAAGATTATCGAACTCGAACTCATTCCTGAAGAACGTGAGGCTCTGCATACCTCTGCTTCGGCTGTAAAGACTGTCATAGAGAAACTGGAGGGTCTCGGAATCATCTAAGCGGATCACATAGCAAATACGAATTCATTTATGAAAGTAAGAGTTGGAATACCATATGGCAGGGAGACGGTCAATGTCATGGTCGACGAGGAAAATATCGGCGAGATCGTTCTGCCGAATGAAGTGGAAATTGCCGATGAGGTAGAAACCCTTCAGCAAGCCCTCGCACACCCTATTGCGTCGACCAGTTTTGACGAATTCCTTGGTGATGCCAAAGACATCCTTTTTCTAATAAACGATGCGACAAGACCAACGCCAACCGCGAAGGTCCTCAACATACTACACCCGATGATACAGAACAAGAATATCAAATTCCTCATAGCAACAGGTATGCACCGGGCACCGACTGAAGAAGAATATCTGGAGATATTCGGTGAACTCTACGAAACATTCAAAGATAAAATATATGCTCACGATTCAAAGAAAAAAGATGATATGGTGCATCTGGGTACCTCGAAGAACGGTACAGAGATGTATATAAACAGAATGGCAGTCGAGGCACACAAGATTGTAATCATTGGATCAGTTGAGCCGCACTATTTTGCGGGCTACACCGGAGGAAGGAAATCATTCCTCCCCGGTATTGCGGCATACAGCACGATCGAACAGAACCACAAACTTGCACTTAAGGCAAGCGCCAAGGCCCTAAGTCTTGAAGGAAATCCAGTACACGAGGACATGGAAGATGCAATTCTCACGATCAAAGAAAAGGAAGTGTTCTCAATAATGACCGTTCTGGACCGTAGTGAACGCATATACGCTGCCACAGCCGGCGACATAACCGAATCCCTGAAGGCAGCCATACAGCAGGCACATAGGGTTTTTTCAGTTGAGATAAAGGAAAAAGCAGATATCGTCGTGGCGGTAGCGCCCTACCCAATGGATATTGACCTGTATCAATCCCAGAAGGCATTGGATAACGGAAAGTTCGCTCTCAATGATAACGGTATTCTGATACTCGTTTCAAAATGCCGCATGGGCGTAGGGAGTGACACCTTCATCAAATTGTTGAGTAGTTGTCGCACACCGCAGGAGACTTTGGACAAAATCGACAAGGAATTCAAATTGGGTTATCACAAGGCAGCCAAAATGGCTGAGATTGCCCGTTGGGCTCAAATGTGGGCGGTCACAAGCCTTGATGCAGATTTATTGAAGAGCGTTTTCATACGACCCTTTAGCACATTACAAGAAGCTATCGATACGGCAATCGCTGAGAAGGGCGAGGAAAAGATCATGTTTCTCATGAATGCCAGTCTCACCGTGCCCAAGCTCAGAAAACGCCTTGTGTACAGACCTAAGAAATTCATCTATGCTAGTAAATGGGAGAAGGGAATACCGGTCACCAGATACAAAACCCCAGAAATAGAAAAAGCGATAGAAGATTCCTACTATCACATATATTCGGAGATGGGTTAACCTTTCGCCTCGGCAATCCAAAACGTTCAACCATTCAGGACATAAAAAATACTCCAGTGAAATATTGACTTCCAAAAGGATTTCAGTATAATAGATTCTGTAATCACATGGGTTTAGGCTACATGGGCTTGTCAACCTACGTGAATTGTTGATGCATTATAGAATCTTTTTGTTATTAAATTTCCATTGTTGAATAGAAAGGAGGCATCTGATGGAAATCCAGGGATATAATGCGCCCGAGGATTTGTATTACCATGACGAGAACACATGGGTAAAGCTCGAGGATGACGGTACGGCAAGAGTGGGCATGGATGATTTCTACCAGAAACAGGCCGGTGATACGACATACGTTGACTTGCCTTTCGAGGGTGATTCAGTGAGCCAGGGTGAAACTTGTGGCAAGATCCAATCCTCAAAATGGGTCGGCAAATTCGTATCTCCTATTTCTGGCGAAATCGTCGAGGTAAATAGTGAGTTAGAGAACGACTGTCGTTTGATCAACAAAGATCCTTACGGCGGAGGCTGGATCATGCGAGTAAAACCCTCCAATCTCGACGAAGAATTGAAAAACCTTGCCCATGGACCGGATGCGTTGCAGAAGTTCATTCAGGGTCATATTGACAAAGCCAGCAAAGGCGGTAAATAGCAGGGCACTAACACATCCTTGTATTTCTTTGAAGTTAGCCAGAGTGAGTTGTACTTAAAAACAAGAAAGTTCAGCAATCTTCTCCTTAAGAAATAGATC
>JBFEPB010000328.1:0-2637 GCA_041550295.1 bacterium
ATTACTTTGCTCCAACATTTTTCACGACCGTGGCATGGATAGCCGTCGCATCGAGCATTCTCATGGGTGGTGCGGCACTCCTGTCCAATAATCTAAGAACGCTGCTTGCCTACTCGACGGTCAGTCAGGTGGGTTTCATATTACTTGGTTTTGCAGTCGGCGGACATTACGGAGTCGTCGGCGGTATGCTCTATATACTCGCGCATGCCCTCGCCAAGGCCGGATTGTTTTACGGGGTCGGACTGATCGAGGATGCTACGGGTAAGGACGATCTTGCAAGTCTATGCTGTCTGCTCAAGGTTTCTCCAACGCTCGGTGTGCTCATGGCACTGTTGTTCGGTTCGATCGTCGGGTTCTTTCCGATGGTGGGGTTCTTTGCTAAGCTCTGGGTGATCATCGGTGCGGTAGAATATACCGCCGCACTCGGTATTGGGGCGATCATTGCTGCGGTGTTTACCTTGCTGTACAACGCACGCTTCTATCATGAACTCTTTTTTGCCAAACAACTTACCCGGTTACCAAAGGCGAAACGACCTGGCTATGCCGGTTTGACCGTCGTATTCATACTTGCACTCGTCTCTCTATTGCTCGGTATTTTCTTTTATCTGCCAGAGACGTACATAGCAGGTAGTGGAGGGTATTAAAGATGCAGTCAATGGAACTGTACGGTTTAGGAATATACTATTGGGTAATACTGCTGCCCATTGCATGCGGATTGCTCGGATTCATCATTAATAAGCTGCGATCCTATTTCGATTTTCTTGCCTTTGTGGGAACCCTGTATTTTGCCGTGAACATCTTTGTCAGGACACGTACCGATATTATATCCGAGGTCATCGGCACCATAGCGGGCATTGATTTCAGGGTGTATCTTGATGGGCTGGCAGGTTTCATTTTGCTGTTCATCGCGATCTTCGCTTTTCTCATATGGCTGTATTCGCTACGTTCGATGTCGAGAGCTCCTCGTGAACGTGTCTACTATCTGTACCTGACCCTCACCCTGTCGGCTGCGAACGGTGTTGTCGTTGCTGGCAATCTGGTTTTTCTCCTCATATTCTGGAATGTACTCGTGTTCTCGCTCTACGGTCTCCTGCAGGTGAGCAGAGCGGGTATGGACAGCTCGCATGCTGCCCGGAAAGCCGTAACGATCATCGGTATATCGGATTATGTATTGATGCTCGGGATCGTGCTGCTCTTCGTACAGGTGGGCAATGTCAACTTCCCGGTCGAAACCAAGATAGTCTTCACCAATCCGTGGCTGACCGCATCATACATATTGATCCTGGTAGGCGGGCTGGCAAAGCTCGGTACCATGCCCTTGCACACCTGGATACCGGAAAGCGCCAAGGTAGTGCCGGCATCGACCCTGGCATTCATTCCAGGCAGTCTCGATAAATTACTGGGTGTCTATTTTATCTATCGGGTCTCTTACCACATTTTCGATATATCCGGTTTTATGCCGCTTCGCATACTACTGATGGTCATCGGAGCCGTGACGATCGTCGTCATGGCGATCGCCGCACTCATGCAAAAGGATGCCCAGCGGCTCTTGGCGTTCTCGACCGTGAGCCAGGCGGGGTATATGGTGTTGGGTCTTGGTACCGGCATGCCGATCGCGATCGCCGGTGCGTTGTTCCATATGTTGAACAACATCCTCTTTAAATCGGTGCTCTTTTTGTCGACCGGCGCCGTGGAGTCAAGAACCAAGACCACGGAACTCGATGCGCTCGGTGGCCTTGGTGCCAAGATGCCGCTCACGCTCTTTTCATTCTTTGTGGCGGCACTGGCTATCTCCGGCGTACCGCCCCTCAACGGGTTCTTTTCAAAGTGGATGATATACCAGGGGATCATAGAAATGAGCAATGAATTCTCATTGTGGTTCATATTCCTGATTTGCGCGATGTTCGGCAGTATCCTGACCCTCGCCTACAGTCTGAAACTCGTACACGCGATCTTTCTCGGTGAGCGTGCCAGGAAATTCAACAAGGTCAGGGAAGCCCGGTTCGAATTGGTCCTCCCGTCTTTCTTGTTCGCGGTCGGGTGTATCGTGTTCGGCATCTTTGCTCGGGAAATCCCGCTGGGTGCACTTATCATGCCGTCACTGTCTTTCCCGGTAGGTGAGATCGGTTTCTGGATACCCGGTCTTGCCACGATACTCATTATCGTGGGATTGATCATTGGCCTCATCATCTTTCTGCTCGGGACCGCCGCCCGTCCGCGCAGGTCAAGCGTTTTCGTCGGCGGAGAAGTGCTGGGAGATGAAGAAGGTCGGATGACCGGGGATAACTTTTACTCATCAATAAGAAGCTTTGGTATGCTTGATAAGACGCTGACCTTCAGTGAAGGTGGCGCATTTGATCTCTATAATTATCTACGGGGTACTGCGGCAGGATTCGCCGCCGTGTTCAAAAATGTGATAAATCGACTGATCGTGGCTATTTACCAGTCCATTGGAAAGATCATTAAATCGCTCGGAACCCTGACATCATTCCTGCACACCGGCGAGTTATACAATTACGTCGGGTGGGTATTCATCGGCGGCATTGTGATCTTGCTGCTGCTGGTATTCTAGAGGGAGGCTGTGATGATTGAATTGTACTTGTTCCTTGTTTTCATGATAATCGCTGCGATCATTGC
>JBFEPB010000329.1:0-2637 GCA_041550295.1 bacterium
CTTGAGTTTGTTGAGTTTGTTGATATGGATTACCTACGTCAAGTAAGGTAGGAATTCTTCGCTGATGGGCGGTTTCTTGACCCAGCGGGCGAGCTCCTGGCTATCATCAAGGATTATGACCGTGGGAATGTCACTCACCTCGCGGTATGCTCCTTCGGTCAGCCCTTCCAATGTTTCCATGTCGTAGTATGTGATCGGTGCGTCGAACTTATTCTTTTCTTTGAAATACATCAATTTCTCGCGTGTGTCCTTGCAGACGGAACAATCTGTTTTGCCAAAAACATAAATTTGCTTCATCATGCCCCCTTGTATTTCTCTATTCTAGCCCGTACACGAGAAAAGTCAAGTTCTCATTGACAGCGATTTTCCTGTATGTAGAATGGTTTATGGGTTCACCTCATACGCATCCGCTCATTGATGAGGGGCGTCAAAAAATAGCCCGCCATTACCGCAACGACAATCTGAGATTGAGTGTCGGTTCGCTGATCACCAGCGCCGTTTTTCTCGTCTGCATTATCGTATTTGACGTTTCAAGGGGGTTCGTGAACTTCCTTTTGGCTGATATTAATGCAAGGCCAGTACTCATTGCGATTTATTTCTCCGCGTTGTACGGCGTATTTTCCCTTCTGACGTTACCCTTTGCTTATGCTGAGGGGTATGCGATCGAACACAAGTATGGTTTCTCAGCACAAAGTCGCGGGGCCTGGTTTATTGATTGGTTCAAATCCCTCATCATTACATATATCATTGGTCTGGCCGTTTTTGAGATCATCTACTCACTGATTCCGGCGGCGCCTGATTTATGGTGGTTGTGGTTTTCTTTGATCATGGTTGGGTTCAGTGTAGTACTCGCGAATCTCTTTCCGGTTGTGATACTGCCTCTATTCTACAAATCATCTCCGATCGAAGATGATAAACTGAAGGGAGAGATAACTGCACTTTGCGGCCGGGCAGGTGTCAGAGTCAGAGGTGTCTACAGCATAGATTTGAGCAGCAAAACTACAAAGGCGAACGCCGCGGTCGTCGGTCTCGGTAGTACGAAACGCATCCTGATCGGCGACACACTCTTATCCAATTACAGCAGGGAGGAAGTATTGGCAGCGATCGCTCATGAAGTAGTCCATTACCGCGAGCGCCATATGTGGTGGCTGATACTCTGGCAGTCGATCAGCACGGTAGTCATGTTCTATGTGTTCTTCCGTCTTCAGCCTCTATTATATGGATGGTTTGGGTTCGACCATGCTTCAGAGATAGCCGCTTTTCCTGTATTCGCGCTTGTGTTTGCCGTGATCTCATACATTTTCCGACCCCTGAGTGCGGCGTTGTCAAGGTATTATGAACGCCGTGCCGATCGAGGCGCGCTGGAACTGACCGGCAATGCAGGTGCTTTCATGAGTTTGATAGCCAGGTTCTGTAACGAACAGCTATCGATTGCCTATCCGAATCGAATCGTTGAATGGTATAAGTACACGCATCCCTCTCCAGGTAAGAGGATAGCATTTGCTGAGGGTTGGGGAAGATCGTGATCTACGAGGCTGGTGAAATAAGCGAAGAGTTGCTGAGGCAGCTCGCTTTACTGTCCGCGACTGAACGCATGGTGTTGTCGGTATACCTGAGCATGGAAAACGGTTGGGACAGTATATATCGTTTTATCAAAATTGAATCAGGTAAGATCGCCTCTTTGTTGTCACCACAGGAGAAAGAATATCTGGATACATCGGTCTCGTTACTTCACGATGTGCTCAAAGAGAAGAAGGAAAGCGGTTTCAAGGGGCCGGGTATTGCATTCTTCGCTGACCTGGGTGCTGATTTCCTGAAGACTGTGGAATTGAAAGCGCCGCCCGAACCTCTGCTGGCAGTGGACAGGGAGGCGGTGATTCATCCCCTTGCTCTTGAGTATGACGACTATGAGCGCATCGGCGTCATCATGATCGACGCTCATTGTGTCCGGATACTCCTGGTTGCCGGACTGGTGATGCAAGATATGAACAAATTCTGCACGAAGATACATCATCTATCCAAAGTAGGCGGTTGGTCTCAAATGAGATACCAGCGTCGACGCCTGAAACAGGTCAAGCATTTTGCCAGGGAGATTACCGAAAAGGCGGAGGAGATCTTCACAGAAGCAAAGGTCAGAAGGATTTTGCTTGCCGGCCGCGACCGAATGATAACAGCTCTCGAGAATGAACTGAACCAGAGTATGAAGAAAAAAATAGTGGCGACAGTACGGTGGGATCTCGATGCCTCGGACCGTGATTTTTTAGAGAAGATCAGACCCCTGATGGAAGAAGCAGAGCGCAACGAGGAAAGAGAACTGCTGTCGAAAATGGTGAACGAATTGCGACGCGGTGGATTAGGTGTTGCCGGTGTGGAAGAGACCTGCAGAGCTTTGACTAGGGGGCAGGTAGATACTCTCATCATTTCTGAATCGATGGATGCGGCGACCAAGGAGGAAATGACGAGCCTGGCTAAGAAGACCGGTGCCACGGTTGAGTTCGTGCCCGGAAATGAAGAAGCACTCATGGATATCGGTGGCGTGGGTGCATTACTGAGATACAAATCATGAATGAATCTTTGAGATTCTTGCAGGGTAAAAAGGAGAACATAGAATGAAAGGCATCATTCTGGCGGGCGGGA
>JBFEPB010000330.1:0-2614 GCA_041550295.1 bacterium
ATCACCTTCTTGTGCACCTGGTTCCTGCGTCTCACCCCCGGGTGGCGCCTCCTGACCGGGTCCGGGTCCTTGCTCCTGAGCACCTTGTTGCTGAGCCTGCGAAGCCTCTTTGTATACAGCCTCTGAGAGTTTGTACACAGATTGCTGCAGATCATCCAGCGCCTGTTTTATCGCCCCGACATCGTTACCTTCTTTTTTCGTCTTGAGGTCCTCAATCTTCTTCCCTATCTCGCTGCGCTCTTCAAAAGAGATCTTTTCTCCGTAGTCCTTCAGTGTTCTCTCTACCGAGTGTATCACACTGTCCGCTTGATTGCGTACGTCGATCAGATCCTTCTGAGCCCGGTCCTCTGCCGCGTGTTCTTCTGCTTCTTTTATCATCTTGTCAACTTCTTCCTTGGAGAGCCCACTCGAGGCAGTGATCCTGATCTTCTGCTCCTTACCAGTCCCCATATCCTTGGCCGAGACATGCATTATACCATCCGCGTCGATGTCAAAGGTAACCTCAATCTGAGGTATTCCCCTCGGCGCCGGCGGTATTCCATACAGGTCAAACCTGCCCAGCGTACGGTTCTGACCCGCCATCGGCCTTTCACCTTGCAGTACATGCACCGTAACCGCGGTCTGATTATCTTCAGCCGTAGTGAATATCTGTGATTTCTTGGTCGGGATAGTAGTATTCCGCGGTATGATCGGCGTCATCACCTGTCCGAGTGTCTCGATACCCAGCGTCAGGGGTGTGACATCAAGCAGCAAGATATCCTTTGTTTCATGACCGATGATGGCCGCCTGAAGCGCTGCACCTATCGCAACCACCTCGTCGGGATTTATCACTTTATGCGGTTCTTTGTTGAAGAAATTCTTCACGGCCTGTTGAATCTTGGGCATTCTTGTCTGACCACCGACAAGGATCACTTCGTTGATATCATTGGGCGTCAACTTTGCATCAGCTAGTGCCTGTTTGCATGGCGGGATCGAACGCTGGACCAGGTCTTCCACGAGCGACTCGAGCTTAGCCCTGGTCAAACGCATCTCCAGATGTAGCGGGGTCTTGTCCTTATCTGAAGCAATGAACGGCAGGCTTACTGTCGTTTCCATAACGCTAGACAGTTCGGTCTTTGCCTTTTCCGATGCTTCCTTCAGACGCTGCAGAGCCGTCAGATCCTTCCTCACATCAATGCCATGCTTCTTCATGAATTCTTCTGCGATATGGTTTATTATCCGTTCATCGAGATCATCACCACCCAGATGCGTGTCACCGTTTGTCGACAGAACCCTGAAGATACCGTCCTCGGTTATTTCCAGAATAGAAATATCAAACGTACCACCGCCAAAATCGTAGACCGCGATCTTTTCGCTTTTCTTCTTGTCGACCCCGTAGGCCAGGGACGATGCTGTCGGTTCGTTGACAATGCGCTTGACGTCGAGTCCCGCTATGCGACCCGCATCCTTGGTTGCCTGGCGCTGCGAATCATTAAAATAGGCTGGCACAGTTATTACTGCTTCGGTTACCTTCTCACCCAGGTGTGATTCGGCAGCCTGTCTTAAATACTGCAATATCATCGCAGAGATCTCGGGCGGCGAATATCTCTTGCCCGATACCTCCACCCACGCATCGCCATTGTCATGTTCCACCACCTTGAACGGAAAACGGGCGGTTTCGTTCTTTACTTCATCATACCTTCGACCCATGAACCGTTTTATTGAATAAACTGTGTTCTCAGGATTTGTTATCGCTTGCCTCTTAGCAAGAGGGCCGACAAGGCGCTCTCCGGATTTTGTGAAAGCAACAACCGAAGGAGTGGTCCGTCCGCCCTCGGGATTGGGGATGACGACTGGCTGTCCTCCTTCCATTACTGACACAGCTGAATTTGTTGTACCTAAATCAATTCCTATTATTTTCGACATCTTCGTTACCTCCTTTACTCTGCTTGGAGACCATTACCTTTGCCGGTTTTATGACGCGCTCTCTTACCAAATAACCTTTGCTTATTTCCTCGATGATTGTGTTTTCCGGCTTTTCATCGTTTACGATCGTCGCCACTGCTTCATGCCGCGCCGGGTCAAATACCTCACCCAGACTCGAGAATTCTTCAAGACCCATCGATCGTAACACATCCTTTAACTGCCGATAGATCATCTCAACTCCCTGAGCATAGTTCTCATAGTCGTTCTCAATATCAGCGCTATCCATGGCTCGCTCAAAACTGTCAAGAACCGGTATGACTTTGTTCAAGAACTCAACCTGAGCGTATTTACGGAAGCTATCAAGCTCCCTATCCATACGCTTGCGGTTGTTGTCCATATCAGCCAAGGCCCGCAGGTATTTGTTCCTCAATTCCTTGATTTCCTTATCTTTCTCTTGTAGTTCTTCTTTCAACTTGGTAACTGGACCCTTCTTTTCCATTAATGGTCTCCTAACAGGATATAATTAATGCTCGAAATTTAGACAAGATGACGGCTTGCTTAGTTTACCCGCCCTCGCTCTGGGGCTGACTTTCAGCGCTTTCGAGTTCAATCACCTGCCGGCCAGCAACCGGTCCGCCAGAACCTCGGGTAGACCGCCCATTATTATTTTCTGCTGGGCCAAGGGAATATTGTAGTCGAGCCTTATGAT